>VGKN01000257.1 GCA_016867055.1 Candidatus Omnitrophota bacterium | reverse complement strand
GTATTGTCAAGGATCCAGAACATGTATTAATGTTGATCCGGCAATTCGTGGGAAGGGAAGATACCCCTAAAGCAGAAGCATTTCGACAACACTTATTATCCGGGGAATTTGCTGAGGATTTCTGGTCCCAATTCTTTGAACCAGGCGTTCTTACCGAAAGGGAAGCTGAGGAGTACAGAGGGGTATGGACCACTCGCTTTGCCCAATTGAGAAACCAACACGCAGAAGTTGATGAAGCACTCAGACTCATTGATACTTTGATTACACCACTTGTTGACAATGAGCTTTCCAATCTCGAACCTGCCGTTATGAATGCACTACAAAAACATTGCGCCGCGCCGCTAACCAAATTCGTGGTCGCTCCAGCCGCCGCGCCAGCCCCTGCTGCGCAGCTAAGGGATACTGTCTCTATAGAGGGGGATAAAGTTACCCTGCGGCTTAGAGATGGAAGGGCGATGTCAATCGGAGGTATCAGAGACCCGAAGTTCATATTTGGAAAAAAGCTTCTCTGGTGGCTACATCAAAGGCGTTTATTAGATTTAACTATGGGTAGCCCACCCAAGAGAGCAGGAGACCTTTATACATATATAAGAGAAAGCCATGATGATGTAAGGAGGGAGATAGCTCAACGTAGTGCCAAATTGATTCGGGATAGAAAGTTATATAGAGGTGGCAAACCAAATGAGGCAGCTATAATAGCTATGGAGGCCGAGATTGAGCAATACTGTAAAGAACATAGCTTAGATTTACCTGGTGGATGGGATACTAATACGCATAATACAGATCTAAAAGCAAGGGCTGGATATTTAGTAAGACAAGTTAACGAATGGCTTACTACTTTATATTGGAAATTTGAAGATGACATAAGGCTTAGATATACGCTTGAAGGCGGGGTTGATATAACAGGTCTTCCATTCTGGTGCTTACCCATCTTTCCTGTTAATGAGAATGGGGACGTTGACGCTGGATTAATGGAGTGGATGCTTAAAGAAGATAAGAAGATTACAGAGCCGACTAAAGAATATCTTGAAGCCCCAAAGGCCTCGTTAGAGGATTTATTGGTTATGTCGCTTATAAGCTCTGAGAGCGATGCCGAAAGACAGGACATAGCAGAAAGATTAAGGTTTCTTACCGAGGCAAGGCTTAGCGCCTTTAGAGAAGAATATTTTAAAACCGCTGAAGAACTGCAACGTATAGGCGAGATTGACCACATAGCAATAGCAATTAGCGATGGCATAGAAGATATTGCCAGAAAGCTTGGGGCAGAGGTAATAGAAGAACCCGAGGAAGGAATCCTCGCTATTAGGACAGATTATGGGATTGAGATAATCCAGCCGATAAGGGATAGCCAAAAAGAGATAGCGAAAGACATCATAGCAGCCTTAGAAAAAAGAGGTAAAAGCGCCTTTATCCACCATATTGCAGTTAAGGCAAGGGATATTAGAAACATATTAGGATTTATCAGGCATGTGATAGAGCCTGCTATTATAAAAGACACAAAAGCCAGGCAAAACGCCTTTAGAGATAGCGTAGCGCGATTTTACACAAACAACACGGCAGGAGCGATGCTTATTGAGCTTACAGTAAGCCCAAGTGCCCTGCCTCCCGCCGCCGAGCTGCTGGATAAACCTCAAGTACCTACAAAAGAAGAAGTATCCAGGGTTCTATTGTCTGAAAGTCACCAGGAAGCTGTACGTGCTTATTGGGAAGCATATAGAAGGGGTGATTTTAGCGAAGCCAGGCGCATAGCCTTTGAAGCTCCTTTATATGTAACAGATCTACCCTCTATTCCGGGGCCTCGTGAACAGATTGTGCATAAAGAAGAATTTGAAGAAATAGTTGATTTGCCCCTACAGGAAGCATGCAAGATACTTTCCCGAAAAGGAATTAAAAGTCTTTCTTCGTCAGCAAATAGCACTGATTTTAGCAAGGGTTATGCGAGCATTGAAATTGATCCGCTATCTCTTTCGCCACAAAATAAACTAATAGCAGAAGAGCTAGAACGAAGAGGATTAATAGAAAGACAATATCCCGGAATTTGGACTTTAAAGATACCTATAGACCACCAGTTAGTTACAGTAAAGGAACTTCATGAACGAGCTTGTGAGATTGTAGAGTTATTTGAATTGCAGGAAAAAGCTGCCGCGCCAGCCAACCGTTTCACACAGCCAAATGTAGAAACCGCAATCAGAAGTTACTTTGAATCTTTAAAGAAGCTGTCTGACAAGCGTATATATTCCCAGCCCATTTATGCTGGGATTTTTGACTTTCCTACTAACGAGGTTATGCAACAAGTTCCTCGGCCTGCCCCTGGGACCGTTTTGGCCGGAGTTGGTATTGAGCAACTGTTTAGTTTTGCTGTTAAAGGTAAGTTCTGCGGAATCTACCACCTTGACTATGCTCCAAGGGTAGCAAGGGTAATTTTTCCTTTCACGGGACTCTTATTTCTGACTGCAGATAATCGTGCTGAATGGCTATCTCTACTGCTGGGTGTTCCGTTGAGTCGCGAGGAAGCAGTATCTCTAAATAGTGAACCAATTGATAAGATTCGGGATACCTTAGTTAATAAAGGCTCAGATGGGGCATATCGTTCAGAGATTGCCAAAGCTGCCGCTACTGTTTTCGCACAATATATAGAAAGTGAACAGGATAGGGTAAAAATCGAACAGATAATTGAAGAATTTTTATCGCACACCGCCTCAGAACTCTTATGTCCCAGCGGCCAAGATCCACTTATTGAGCAATTCTGGATTAACGCAGCCTACCTTACAAATGAAGCCAATTATAACTTTGTGCGAGAGCTTTGGGCAACTAACCACGTATCCGGTGCACTGATAAATATTAAAAATCCAATCCAACTTTCAACTGTATTTGAGGAAATCAAATCAAAAGGCCTCACCTTGGGTGCTGTGTATATTTCAAATATTTCAGGTAGAGATTCGGTAATCATTACTGTTAACAATATGGCGCAGGATATGTTGGGATATAAACCAGGATGTATTATTTATGCAATTTTGTCAGAAGATGACACCAGTGCCTATGACGTATCTGAAACAAGGGTTTCTTACGCCCCAGCCCCGGTTGCGCCACCGACCGCCGCCGCGCAAGATGATATAACAAAACCTTCTATAGCTAAATTAAAAGAGGATTTAGACGGAGCAACAAAAAGTTTGAGAGCGGCATTAGCTACTATGGATGCAATGGA
>VGKN01000256.1 GCA_016867055.1 Candidatus Omnitrophota bacterium | reverse complement strand
TATGTCTCTACCTTTTCACTGTTCAAATAAGCTCTCAAGTCTAACTTATACGCAAAAGGAAAAACGACAAGAGAGGCACTTTGAATACTTCCCCTTAAATGGGCTCCTTTTGGTGTAATTACATAATTTTCTTTTGAGAAAAAAAGATTTTTTACTGATTCAGATTTATTTAAATCAGAAAAAAGAGTATCCTTTTTCAAAACACATATTTTAGGAAAAGACCTGTTTAACTCTTCTAATCTGTCAAAATGAACAGTTGCAAATGCACCGTATTCATGTACACCCGAATCGCAGAAACTTTTCAAGGTTCTGTCTTTAGAGACACCGGACAAGGCAATGTCATTATATATTAAGGTTACGGCAAAGGGTACTTTATATTTATCAGTATCTAACAGCTTGGATAATTTAAACCAATCGGTGTATGTAATAAGAGGATAATAAAAGGGATTGGACGAAAATATTCTAAGGTTTTTCTCAATCCAATCTTGCGAAATCCAGCCTGTTTTAAGTAAGGATAGGAAAGAGCTCCTGTTAAATCTTAATATTTTTACAGATACTCGTGACAAATGGTTTTTTATATAATACCCGAGATAGCGCTCTCCTTCATAAATCATAAGAATAAATATACTCCCTATTAATATTCCTTTTACTAAATTTTTTAACATTTTTTTCCTGCTTTTTATTTTTTGCGAGAAGAATACTAAAAAAGATGAAAATCCTAAAGCCCCCAAAAAAGATAAGCAGAGATTAACTATGGGCACAAAATGATACCATTGCCTGAAATAAACAATAAAAGGGAAATTTACCAAATATAATAGTTGAGCAAAGTATCCGTTAACTCCTAACGCTGCCCATATACAAAAGAATAAAATTGTCACTCCATATATAGCCATTTTAAATTGAAAAATTAATCCTATAACTGCAAAGATTATGCCAGTTATAGTAACAAAAAATACAAACTGGTCATCAGGGATATTTACCTGTGGTCTGATGTAATTTTTTAGATAAAAAAAATCGGCTGAGGAGTTTTGCATCTTATTTATTCTGACATAATCTGAAAGAGATTCTATTTTTATTCCTTCATTTTTCCTAACAGGGCTTGATAGGTCATCTTTGTTATTGTATATATATAATAATGGAGAGGCTGCTAATATAAAAAGGGCTATGGCTAACAAAAGTAAAAATATCTTTTTTACGTTCAGGGGATAGACCAAATTGATTTTACCAGTAAGTGTTAAGGCAAAAAATACAGAAGAAAATAAAATAAGTTGTATTTGTGGATAATGGATGGTTACAGAAAATCCTAATAAAACAAATAAAATTAAAATAGATTTAATCTCCTTTGTAACCCGAGTCAGTGTCAGTAGTATCCATGGAATCCAGGTTATCGTAGCCAGAATTTGTTCTTGGTGGAAAATAGTGATGCCCGTGCCGCCTAAAAGTATCATAAGGGTACCGAAAGTAGCAGCTGGTTTTGAGTAAGTAATTTTAAAAAGAAAGAACCACCAACCGATAGATACAAGAAGCATTCCGCATATTAGGGTTACCTTGTACATAACAAGCGGTTCTTTAGGGAAAAAAACATAAAGTAAATATCCGATTAGTCTATGAGGAACCAAGGGAAATAGAGATATTGAGGTTATTCCTATCGGCACTCCACCGTTAGCGGGATACCATAATGGGATTCCAAACCTATGCAAGAAAGAATTTGAAAAAAATAAATAGTTTGGTAAATGAAAATAAAGATTATCGTGTTCTGGAAAGATTGAAGAAGACTTTATAACCGGCATCAAAAAAGATATATATAATATAACGATAAAAAGTAGATAAAATAATATTAAAAAAAATTTTTTATTATACTTAGTAAAAATATTATTATAATGCTCAAGATATTTCATCAAACATTAATAACTTAGGGAGGACTAAAATAGGCGAATACTTATAAAATAATGATAACCCTTTCCAACCTGTTTATCGATTAAGTTTTCTAATAATTCTCTTGGAGGTTCTTTTTAGATATAAAGGAAGATTTTCCCAGTGCCATTCATACTCTGTTACGGTATGATACCTTTCTAAACCATCGCGACTTATATCCTCGTGCGAGATAACCTTTAACGTCTCGCTTTTAATGATAATGAATAAAAACAGGACAAATATCATACAGCAAAATAGAAAACCCCTCATATTTTTTACCCCGTTAGAAAAAGATACTGTACTGTTTCAGAGTAATCATTGCCTTACAAAGTTTATGGTAGTCAAAAATCACCATCGGTGTAACTCGTTAGAAAAGTTTTTCTAACGGGGCTTACCTTAGTCTCATAAAGAAAATCGCAAAAACCTTTGTGGTGTCAATCAGGCTTTTTATGTATACAAACTCATCATCCGAGTGTGCCCTGTCATCTCCTAATACAGAATAACCCACTGCAGGTATACCCTTTTTAATAAGAAATCTCATATCTGTCCCACCCGGCATTACGGCAAATCTTGCCTTTCTTTTTAAGACCCTTTGGATTGAATAGGCTAAGATTCTACAGACAGATTCATTCTCATCAACTATAACAGGCTTTTCAGAGGTAATTATTTTTACTCTAAACCTAAGATTTTTATCTCTCTTTTTAAGATTTTCAAGTATCCCAAAGATTTCTTTTTTTGCCATTTCAACGCTTTCTTCTGGAATAAGCCTCCTGTCAATCGTAAAGGTTGATTTATCGGGCACTATGTTTATCTTTTTACCACCTGAGAGTACTCCCCCCAACACAATTGTAGGAGAACTATCTAACCTATCTTTTATACCAAATCTTGTTTTTTTAGTGCTCAGGTTTTTTTTAAACCTTATTAATTCCTCTGCTACCTTATGTAATTCTTCAAAGGAATTTATTCCCCTATATGGTTGAGATGCGTGGCAGGATTTACCCAAAACCTCTATTTCAAACCATACCATACCCTTATTGCCATAGGAGATAAAGTCTCCACCAAAACCCTCGCCAAGCGCAAAGTCTGCTTTTATGAAACCATTCTTTAGCAGCCACTCAAGTCCCGCCTTTCCGCCTGTCTCTTCGTCAGGGGTAAAGGAAAATTCTAAATTAATATATGGCTTTATCCCCAATTGTTTAAGAGCCTTAACTGCAAAAATATAACTGGCAATGGTTGCCTTCATATCTTCTGTGCCTCTTCCAAACAATTTATCTTTTTTAACAACTGGCTTAAAGGGTTTATA
>VGKN01000255.1 GCA_016867055.1 Candidatus Omnitrophota bacterium | reverse complement strand
TGTTATCCTGACCCTGACTGTTTTCGCCTAAAAAGGGCGCTTTCAAGTAAACTAAATGTTGATAGAGACTCCCTAATAATAAGCAACGGTTCAGATGAGATAATAGTGCTTACCCTTAGGGCATTTGTAAATAGCGCAGATGAGGTGATAGTTAGTTTTCCTACATTTTTGATATTTGAGATACAATCAATTGCTCAGGGTGCAAATGTTATAAGTGTTCCGCTAATGGGTTTTAGGTACGATTTAAATGCCATTCTCTCAAAAATCTCTGATAAAACTAAGGTGATTTTTATAGCAAACCCGGATAACCCTACCGGAACCTATGTGAACAAATATGAACTTGATAATTTTATAAGGGCGGTTCCCAGAGGTATTATTGTTTATTTAGACGAGGCCTATTTTGAGTTTGTTGAAGAGGGAGATTTCCCGGATTCTCTCGGATACATAAGAGAAAACCCGAATATCATAGTTACAAGAACATTTTCAAAAATCTATGGTCTGGCTGGCTTAAGAGTTGGCTACGGCATATCTAATCCTGAGATTATCAGTTATCTAAATAAAGTGCGCGAACCTTTTAACGTCAATTCACTTGCTCAGGCAGCGGCGATTGCTGCGCTAAAGGATAAGAGACACCTTGAAAATACCAAACAACTCATAAAAGAACAAAAGCAATTTTTATATAGAGAATTTGAGATTTTAAAATTAAGGTATATAGCCTCTGCAACCAATTTTATACTTGTGGATACTGGTTTTGACAGCGTTTGTGTATTTAAGGAGTTGTTAAAAAAAGGGGTTATTGTGAGGGATATGAAGCCATATAAATTAGATACCTTTATAAGGGTAACCATAGGAAAAGAGCAGGAGAACAAAAAATTTATAAGGACGTTCAGAGAAGTATTGGATAGATTAAAATGAAGGCGCAATTTACGGAACGATAGTGCTCGCCACAAAGCGTTGACGGGTCCCTGCTCGACAAATGGCAGGTGGGCGCAAAGCATTTTGGCAGAAACGTAAATTGCATGTCTGAATTTACCCTTGACATCAAAGATGTCAAGGGTCTAACTCGCACAGCAACTTACGTTCACTTTGTTCCATAAGTTGCGTGCTCATAAGGAGAAAGGCAAGATATGATTATAGTATTACGACCAGATGCCACAGAGTCCCAAATAAAGCATATTATAGAAAAGGTTGAATCCCTCGGCTTAAAGGTAATGGTGTCAAAGGGGGTTGAGAGAACTATAATAGGCGTGATAGGAGAGGAAGACCTGCTACGAGTACAGCCTCTTGAGGTATACCCCGGCGTTGAAAAGGTTATGCCTGTTTTGGCACCGTATAAATTAGTCTCAAGAGACTTTAAGCCTGTGAACACCGTGGTTGAGGTAAACGGGGTTAAGATTGGCTCAAAAAGGATAGTTGTGATGGCAGGACCCTGCGCTGTAGAAAATTATGATTTGTTACTTGAGATAGCCCAGGCAGTAAAAAAATGTGGGGCAACGATACTAAGGGGGGGTGCCTTTAAACCGAGAACCTCTCCCTATAGTTTTCAGGGGTTAGGAGAGGAGGGGCTTAAATATCTAAAGGATGTTGGCAAAAAGACAGGCCTTTTAGTTGTTACAGAGGTTATGGACATTCGGGACATAGAAATTGTGTCGAGATATGCAGGTATGATACAGATAGGTGCAAGAAATATGCAGAATTTCAATCTTCTAAAAGAGGCCGGGATTTCTAAAAAGCCCATTCTTCTTAAAAGGGGAATGATGTCAACTATTAAAGAGTTTTTGATGTCTGCTGAATATATACTGTCAAATGGTAACTTTAATGTGGTCTTATGCGAGAGAGGCATAAGGACATTTGAGGATTATACCCGAAATACAATAGATATATCAGCGGTGCCTATTATTAAAAGACTCAGCCATCTTCCAATTATTGTTGACCCTAGTCATGGCACAGGTCGTTGGGAACTTGTGGAGCCACTTTCTAAGGCGGCCATTGCTGCAGGAAGCGATGGTCTTATCATAGAGGTACACTCAAAACCGGAAGAGGCGCTCTCAGATGGAGCACAGTCTCTCTTGCCCGATAAGTTTGAGCATCTTATGGATGAGATTAAAAATATTGCTCGGGCAATTGGAAGAGAGATTTAGTAATAAAGCAAGCGAAAAACTCTCCCGAATGAAGCAACTCAGGAAAGTATAACTTCGGGATCCCGAGGTAGTTCTGAAGCAGTCGCTACATTCGGGAAAAGCACAAATGCAAAACCGAAATCTAAGGTTAAACTTTAGTTTTACAATTTTCGCTTTACACTTTGAGTTTAAATATGATGAAAACTTATAGATTCTGCATTATCGGTGTTGGTCTTATAGGCGGTTCATTAGGTCTTGCCTTAAAGAAATTTAAACTCGCCAGAGAGGTTATTGGTTTTGGAAGAAACCCCGCCAGGTTAAAAGAGGCAAAGAGATTAGGCGCTATTGATGGTTTTTCTCTTAGCCTAAAAGAGGTGCTCAGAGATGTAGATATTGTTGTCATAGCCACACCCGTTGCTAAGATACTTGATTTTGCCAAAGAGGTATTTAGGGAGGCAAGGGAAGGTTCTATTGTGATAGATGTGGGTAGCACAAAATCCCTTATAGTCAGGCAAATAGAAAAAATCAAGCCTAAGGGTATAGGTTTTGTAGGATGCCATCCTTTGGCAGGTTCTGAAAAGTCGGGCGTTAGATATGCAAGTCCAAATCTCTTTCTTCATGCACCGTGCATAATAACAAAAACCAATAAAACAGATAAAGATGCCCTTAGGACAGTTTCTTCTATCTGGGAGAAACTCGGCTCTAAGGTGATAATAATGGAGCCAGCCGAGCACGATAGGGTTCTTTCATTTATAAGTCATCTTCCCCACATGTTGAGCGTAGCCCTTGTTAATACAGTAAGTTCCAAATATCTTAAACTTGCCTCGGGAGGCTTTAGAGATATGACACGTATTGCCTCAAGTGAGCCTGTTATGTGGCATGACATATGCCTTACTAATAGGATTAATATTTTAAAGGCTATAGATATATATAAAAGGTGTTTAGAAGAGATAGCCCATTCTATAAAAACCTCTGATTCATCCAGTTTGCTAAAAACACTTAAGTTCGCTAAAGACAAGAGGGATATTCTGCTTAAAGAAAATTTATGAAAAGGAAGTTTATTGTAGCAATAGACGGCCCTGCCGGTTCAGGAAAAA
>VGKN01000254.1 GCA_016867055.1 Candidatus Omnitrophota bacterium | reverse complement strand
AGAAAATTTAAAAATAATTCTCTCTATAATCAATTATTTAAATGTGCAACTATTTATCACTGTTTTACGGCCAAAAATTTTTTCTTAGGGTTTCCTGAACTTGCAGTTCCGCTCTCAAATAAATGTAATGCCTCCTGTATTGGCTGCATTTCCCTTCAGACTGATTATAACTTTCCGTCATCGCAGAATAGAATAACCAAATCCCCTGCCATAAAAGATATTTTGGAGGTCATTCGATATCACATAGATAACGTTAAAGAACCTATAATAAGTTTTGGTCAGGGCTGTGAGGGTGAACCGCTTTTAGAGGCAGGGTTAATTGAACGGATTATTAAGAGCCTCAAACCTTCTTATAGAAATGCAACCTTTAATATAAACACAAACGGCTCTCTCACAAAAAACCTGAAGCGCCTGATAAAAGCGGGATTAGATACTGCAAGGGTAAGCATAAACAGCGCAATTAAAGAAAGGTATAATCTCTATTTCAGACCAAGAGGTTATGGTTTTGAGGATGTTGTAATTTCAATAAAACTTTTAAATGACAGCGGGGTTTATGTAATGTTAAATATTCTTGTCTTTCCCGGTATAACTGACGAACCAAACGAAATCGACTCTCTTATAAAACTAATCCAAAGGACAAAACCCGATATGCTTCAGTTAAGAAACCTCAATATTGACCCGCGGCTCTATCTTACCATAATCAGACCAAAAGAAAAACCTGTTGGAATAATAAATTTTTTGAAGACTATTAACCAAACTTTTCCTTCCTTAAAAATAGGCTCCTTCAACAGACCAAAAAATTACTTTAAATAAATTAATTAAAGGTATCCTGCGAGTTAGTTCTTGAAACACATCTTGAAGAAAGCAACCAATTCTTGGAGCGAGCATAAGGAGCGCAAGGAGTAAGTATATGAGGATAAACTTCTCCGTAAGTTGCTTCCTTAGTTTCCCCTTTAAGGGGATGGGGGTGCTTGTAGGAGAAGTTTAGCCGAATGCTCCGAGCACCGCAAGCAAGCGGAGAGAATTGTGTTGCTTGTCTTGGCGAGAAAACCACAAAGCAAGGGAATAAAATTGCCTTTTAAATAATTTTACATAACCTCAGCGCACAAATAGTCTTTGCATCAACTATCAGATTTTTCTTAAACAATCTTCTAATCTCTGCTCTTGTAAAAACCCTTGATGTAATTACCTCGTCCTTCTCATGTTCTGTTTTTACTTTTGCAAGGTCTTCCGCTATAAATATGTGAATCTTTTCGGTTGTAAAACCCGGTGTGGTATATACCCAGCCAATTTCTTTTAGCGTCTTTGCCTTGTAGCCTATCTCTTCTATCAACTCTCTTTGGGCAGATTCTCTTATTGTTTCATCCTTGTTCAGCGTTCCTGCAGCAAGTTCCCAGATATACCGCCTTATAACAGGTCTGAACTGCCTTATGAGAATTATTCTGTCTTCATTTAAAAATGGCGCAACGCATACTGCGCCCGGATGCTTTACATACTCCACCTTCATCCTGTTCTTATTTGGCAAAACTATATCCTGCGAATAAATCTTCAAAAATTTCCCTCTATAAACAGACTTTATCATTCATATTCCCTCAAAAATCTCTCCGCATAAAGAGGAGCCTTTAATACCATTTCAACATCGTCTTCTTTAAATAAAAATGGCTTAACCTGATTAGCCAAAAATTTTAGTTCTTTTTTTGATAATTTCATTAAATGTTCTAAAATACGTTTTTTAGGAGAACTCTCTACCTTAATTGCCCTAAGCACACCTTCATCAAATGGAAACCTCCTTTTAAGCATAAACAAGATATCATAAATATCCCTTCCCCTTTTTCTATTAAAAAGAGCGTAAAGTTTCTCAGAAATAAGATTTCCTTTGCTCAGCAAAATACAAGAAAAATTATAACCGTATAAACTCAAAACATTAGATTCAGTCTCTAATTTCCATCGAGGCTTATAAACCTCAACCTTAATCATTAAATCTAATCCTCTTTGGTCAGTAATTTCATACAATCTCATTAAATCTTTGAAGAACAACTCGGCAATAAAAAGATTTTTTCTTCTCTCAAATGAGCTCGTTAAAGAGAAGCCTTCTTTAAGTAGTCCCTTTTCAACATTTTCTAAAATATCCTTAAATTCATTGAAATTTAAACTCGGTGTGTCAAAATCTAAATCCTCTGAGAAGCGTGGCAGATTATAGAAAAACCTCAAAGCAGTCCCACCAGTAAAAAACATTGACTTCCCAAGTTTATGTTTATAAATGCCGTTTAGAATTATAACCTGTAAATACTCTCTTAAGATTGCCCTTCTTTTTACAACAGGCAATCCATTATTCTTTGCCTCTTCTAAAAGATATTCTAAACTTAACATTTCACATATTCTTTACATTCTTTTAAAAGTTTAATCATTCTACTATTACTGAAAAGTCCTGCATACTGAAAAACCTTTTTCCAGTCTATTCTTTTTAAAATCCTTTTGTTAAGACGCTCTTGTGAAAAGTTCAAAATATTGCCAGAGCGCAAACGATAATACAAAAAATCAACCAGTGCCTTTTCTTTATCCGCAATATTCACCTTAAAACCTTCGTAGGACATTAACCTATATCCTGTAAATGCCTTCCTTTGACATGTTCTATAAAAAAAAGAGCCGTAGTTATTCTTAAAGGTGCGCGTGGGACGAGTGGTAATTGAAGTAACTGAAACGGCGATATCTGGGATAATGCTGTAAATAGAGAGTGCTGTCTCTAAGGAAACATATGAGGGTTCATATAATCTATTAGCCACATAAACATCAGGAATTTTTAATCCTGGTCCCCTGTCAATAAACTCGTACAAATTCCTTTTTAACCTTACAAAATATCCTTTAGAAAGCCACCTAATGAGATTATTCTTTATCGTCTTTGGCTTTTCATCTGGAAAAAGGTTTTTAACATCTTCCAAAGCAAAAAGATACATTTTATGGCTTCTTAATACTAAACTTAGTTTAATATAATTCATTTCATTTAATCCTTATTTTTAGGGACTTTCTGAAATAATTATATACTATAAATTTTGTTTGTCAATATATTTGTATATCACATCTTATTTTTATTTGATAGACCATATCCTCCAAGTAAATCTTCAAAAACTTTCCTCTATACATAGATTTTTCCATAGCAATTATTATATGAGAAAAAGGGGGAAATGAAAACAGAATATTTATTTGGGTTAAATCGTCTTGACATACT
>VGKN01000253.1 GCA_016867055.1 Candidatus Omnitrophota bacterium | reverse complement strand
TAGCCAATCCTGTTGGGCAAAAATAAAATTCTTCGGCAAACACACGAGCTGTGTATCTCTTTCCAGTCTGCATAAGTTGCAAGGCTTCCTGTTTGGCTTCTGAAATCGTATATATACTCCCTTCCGCAGCTTTTTTAAATCCCTTATGTACTCCAAATCTTGACAACGGAGAGTCCCAATGTAATCTATGACTAAACCTTAAACGACCTCTATCATAAGCCATGACTAAAATTTCATAGATATATAAGAAAGGACCAATGTAGCTACTATGCCTCAACATAAAATCGCCCATATCTGCCATGGTATCAAAATAATACATTTTCTTCTCGCGCCAACTCCTCTGGTCAAACTGCCATAGCCCTCTTGCTCTCCTAAGTATGAAGTATTGTAAAAGCTGGGGCTGTTTCGTCATATGGGGAGATATGTAAATTTCGCCTGTGCGAATATCCCTAACCTCACCACCAATAGGTATTTGTTCGGTTAATCGAAATTTTTTGACATATGATAATACTTCTAATAACTCAATATCGCCTCTTTCTTTAGCTTTCTTGAGCATATTTTCAAGAATAAGCTCCGCTCGTTCAATCGGTTTTCTCTTATAATACTCTTGATAAAATTCACGGTTAAGGAAGAAAGTGGTGGTTAATCGCACAGGTAAAATCATAAGTAGGCTAATAATGGCCTCAAATAATAACTCCGATATCCAGACAAAGAAGGGAAATATGCAGATTGCAATTGAGCCATAATGCAATAACGGCAAGCCTGTAATGGCATGAAATATATAAAGAACAAAAGCTAAAACCATAGCCTCTATGAAAGATGGCATTAATCTTGCAATCTTCGCGATTAATGGTGTAACCGGGGCAGGTGACTTTACGGCTGGGGCCTGTTTCTTTTGGAACATTCTCAGTGGACTATTTTTCCATCGTGATGTGTTATCCTCTGCACCGCAGGCTAAAAGCATATTCCCCAATTCATAAAGGCGGATATTGGCGCCAAATTCCGCAACTGTGGACTCAATAACAACCCTTATACCGCTATCTACGGCTCTTCCTATCTCATACAATATGGGATGATAACGCATTAACGCCTCTTTTATAATCCTTTGGGATAGCTCCGTATAACCATCACGAGAATACCGAATGAAGGCAAGGGGCGATATCGTCATATCTAATTCGCTTAAAAGCTGCTTTAATTTTCCTGTGGTCTTTGCCTTGGATAAAACCTCTTCAAACTTAACCTTATTTACTTCAAACTCAGCCTTATCTACGTATATATTAGGCAATTCTTCTCTTAATCTTGATTTTAACAAATCCAAATCTTTTGCAGCATCAGGGTAATGTAATATAATATAAGACAAAACTAACTTATGGGGGTTTTCAATATAAAATTTACTTAAGACATCCTTCAATCTCTCCGGCGGTAACACTCTTAATGCACGAGATAACTCCTGCTCTACCTCAAATAACTTTTTGTTGCGAAAATCAGCCAGCCCCCTAACAGCAAGAAACGGAAATTCTTTTTTTAGGAAAGCCTGAACGACCTCGTAAATCTTATCATTATTGCTGGCGGGTAAATTACCATCGCCAAACGCATAAGTAACTGACCTCCCAGTCTTTGCTTTTATACTTAACAATCGCTTAAGAGCATCGGATAATATTTCTGCCTCCATCCCAGGAAATGCTACAATAACCTCTGTGCGGTGCGGAGGCCGGTAGTTATTTACGGTAAACCTTCGTCTTTCAGGGGGAAGACCCCTTCCGCCTATCTCACCCGCATAATTTAAATTAAGCTCTTCCTCTAACTCATCAAAACTAACCCCTTGGCGCATAAGCCAGGTTAATTTGGTGCGGGCATGCGGATACCGAAAAGATTTATCTATAAGCAGGATTGACTCTTGTAATGTTTGTTTAACTTCATTATTGCCTGTAAAAACAGGTATACCCGCTTTAAGCGCCGAGGCGCAAAGCTCTTGGACTTTTTCTAATTCCTTATTTTTAACAAAATTTCCTGACAAGACTAATCCATATCTCCTATTAACCCCTCCTGCTACATCCCTGTTTTTAATTCTTTCTAACCGCCTTATAGCATCTTCTAATACATCAGCAGGGGTCCAGTTATCAAAGAGTAAACGCTCTACATAACCAAACTCTTCCTTCTTGGTAGTTTGAGGCTTTTTTCTTATAAGGGTGTCAGCAAATTCTCTAAAACCATCTTCCCAATGTATATTAAAGTCTCTGTCAAAATAACCCACCCTTCCAACATAATCTACAAGATATTGCCCAGGTTTATCGCTATGACCAATCCTTACCTTCTCCACCCTGCTACCAAGTAGTATATTGTTACCAACAACAACATAGACCAAGGGTGGAGCGGATAAATCCTCGGCGAGCCTTTTAGCCTTCAATAAATTATCAACAGCATCTGAACCTGACTCTCCAGGAGGAAGGTATGCACTGGCTAGAACTATAGGAAACTTCAAGGTTCCGGTAAATTCTAACGCCAAGACTAAGGCAGTCTCTGATATTGTGTCTGTTCCGTGAGTAATAATAATACCCTTTACATTTTTATCACCCATATTTATCAGGATATCCTTCCTCTTCTTCCAGGTATTAATTGCGGATATAATCTTTTCCCATTCCTTAGGACCTATGTTGCTAGAATCTGGGGAACGAGCAAAGATATTGCTATAGCCAACCTTTTTTAAAGTTGCAACAATTCTTCTTACAGCATAATTGGGACTACGAGCCTCAGCACCTGACATATCAATAGTACCACCAGCATTAAGCAAGCTTGTTTTTTCGACTGCCTGTAATAATATAGGACCAATTAGATTAACCAAAATAACCTTAAGTCGTCTAAATATCCCCGTATGACTAACTTCGGTGTCGCTGGGGCGGGATTTGGCGGCGGGCAACGCAGGTGGCGCAGTTTCTTCTGGCGCGGCGGGCGGGGTGGCTGGGGTTACCCAAGGAGTGAAATGATATCTCATACCCAAAAGATGATAGAATGCGAAGAGTAGTTTCTCTAAGAACTTATAAACTAATGCCGGAAGCGTAAACTTATAGATAAACCACACGAATAACGTTATGGAAAGAGCAAGGTATATCCTTAAGACCTCCAACAATGGCCAAAATAGATTAGAAAAACCATACTCCATAACACCCCCGGCTGCAGCCACTTCTGCTTTTTCACATAAGAGAAGGTGGGGGCGAGAGATATCTTGAAGCGAGGGAT
>VGKN01000252.1 GCA_016867055.1 Candidatus Omnitrophota bacterium | reverse complement strand
GGTCAATAACCTCTATATCCTGAGCTTCGCCAATACCGTTTATGAGTAAATCAATATCTGCTCTATCTACCTCAGAGTCTTTATCAATCACAACAAGAACCTTGCCTATATTGTGGCTTACTACATCTCTTATGGCTTCAATACCTTCCTCGTAAGAATATAATTGCGGTGATATGGCTGGTGCGACGGTTGCCCCTAGCACGGGGGCTCCGCCCGACACAACAGACCCTTTTTCCCTTTTTATTCTCTCCTTATATTCTTCGAGTCTTCTATTTTCTTCTAACCATATCTCTTGTCCCATAAGAAGGCTTTCAGGCGTTATTTTATCATATAATATTTCTCTGCATGTTGTCATAACTACAAAAATAACACTATCCGGCGCCACATTCTCGTCTCTTGCTTGTTTTAATATTTCCGTAATAACATTTTCTGGAACACCTTTATTAATAATATCTTTTGACACGCCAAGACGCGGAAGAAGAGGTATTAGTAAAGCTCTAAAAACTTCGTATTGTAATGCTAATGGGTCTCTGCCTTTTAAATCCATCATATCTACTTCGACTATAGGAAATGCACTTCGTTTTTTATCTAATTGTGCTATCTTTTCTTCGATTCTTTCTATGATTTCATCTTTTTCTCTCCCGTTTTCCATTTGTTTCTCAATCATAGTTTTCACATAACAATTTAGTCCATATTCTATAGTTAGCGTAATGAAATCTGGTGATTCTATATTGCGCAAAAGTCTTATTTTTTCGCTTGGGCCAAAAGAACAAGCATCCATAAGACTAAAAGCAAATTTTACAGTATTAGACCAATCTCTTGCTATATCTATACCCTTAAAGAAACATTCCCTTAACCTTTCCCTGCCATATGCCATTTCATATTCAATACCAATGAGCCGCTCTATAGAATATGTAAGCGACCTATCGGGAAAGCCATTTAGAGCGAGAACCTCGTTTGTTATGTGTTGAGTTAATCCTTCTCTAAATATATGCGAGATTTCAATACCGCAACGGTTTCCGAAATAATGCAAAATCTCATGAACTATATCTGCTATTCCTTCTATTCCTAACCCAACATTATCACCTAAGAATATATAGCCATACGCATCGCTTATTCGACCATGAGTAGCTCTTACTTTTGCCAAATCTTGCCGACTAACAAATCGGATTTTCTGAACTAATCCTTCCAAATCTTCCTCTATCTTTATTCCATACACCAAATTGAGATATCGGAAATATTTTTTTAAGTATTTAATAGCCTCCTCTATCGTTTGCCTTTCCAAATCATCGGGTAATCGTGAGCTATTTAGTAATTCTTTTTCTGTTTTTATGTAGGTGCGTAGGCTTTCCTTAATTTGATTTCTTGAGAGTGAGTTTTCAAATCTTTCCGGAGATATTTCATCACATAATCTAGCTAATAGATTAAGAAATCCTATGCGATAGCTCATTTTATTTACAAAATCATCTGAAATAATCAAATCCCAATTGCCGGTTTCAATTTTTATCTCCAATAGAATTTCTCTGATTTCTTCTTTTCTCTGCTCTATCATCAATTTATTAAAATCACTCACTGTGGGCGATGGAGACGGTTTTCTTCCTGTAGCTGGTGCGGCGGGTTGGGCTGGCGTGAGCTGGTGTGGCATTATGTGCTTAACCAAAGGTCCTATACCGCCTTCTCGGGTAAACCCAAGCTTTATATAAAATTCTACGGCTTCCGTATCAGCCATTAGAATCTCTAATCTCTCAACTCCTATATCAGCAGCTATTTCTTCCACCCCTTGCACAAGTTGTCCAGCTATTCCTTCTGTTCTGAAATCAGGATCAACAAAAAGGTCAGTAATAGTAACTTTATTTCCGCCACTAATATATTCATAACTAACCGCACCTACTATTTGGCCTTTGAGCTTAGCAACCAGATAGGCTTCAGTATCCATTGTAATAATAGAAAGGTCTTCAGGAAATACCCTCTTTCGCAATCTACGAAGTTCCTCTTCATCTTTTGGAGCGGCTTTTTCTATAACAACCTGGTCGGCTTCGGGGCTGGTCGGCTCGGCAGCCTTGGTCTCTTTCATAATTACACCTAACATTCCATCTATTACACTATCTATTTTAAGGTTTAACAGAGTGGTGTATTGGAGCAAAAGGTTAATTCGCCCTACGAGCATTTCTCGTGTGGGCGATTTTCCTAAATTAAAGAACCTGTGATATTCAGCGTTAAACATATTAAGGAATTGCCTGAATTTCTCCTCATCAGCGGGTTCTGAAAGAGCGAAAAGGATAAATAATAATTGCGCCACTACCGGAATGGCGCTAAAGCGGGCAATCTCGCGCTCGGCGCAGTATAAAACAAAGGTGCTGTCTTCTTGGCGGATACCTACCTGTTGTAGTAATGGATAATCCATCTTGTTCTCCATCAATCTATCCTTGGCCATATCAAGATACATCCCGGCAACGAATTCAGAACTGATTCCAAGAAGCCCTACGCCCTTAACCATTTCAATGAGCCAATCAACCAATTCGATATCGGGGGGCATCTCTCCATAAGGCTCTATCTGGTTAAATAACATAAAAACGCCGGGCACGCCATGGCCTTGGACCTTTGGCAATCTGGCTAACGACATTAAATCCTCGCGATACTCGCTGGTAAATATCCTTCCCTCGGTTATATCATAGAGACAGAGAAGACCCTTAAAAATATTCAAACCTCTTTGAAGAATATTTTTATCAATCTGGCGTCCTTGAGTAATAAGTTTCAGTTGATATCTTAAAGGCTCTATACTTTTTGTAAGATAATCTCTAAGTAGGAAGGTCCCGGGAAGTAATTTAAGGTTGCTGGTAATTAATTCCTCTAATCGTTGGAGGAGCTCATTTATAGTTTCAATCTTTCTCATTACTTCTTTAGAAGCCTTTCTTTCTCTAAAATAGAGCTCGGACAAATCCCAACATTCAGACACCAATCCTTCAAGGGTCGGCCTTAATAGCGAAAAGGCAGCTTGCACATCTTCTAAGGTAACATTCTCTGTAACATAAGCCATAACTGCTTCATGAACCCTCTCTGCGGCTAATGCGTAAGGTGTTATTGATGCAGCTCCTGGCGCAGGGGGGGCCTCTTGGGTTATTGTTGTTTCAAGCGCGCTGAGTATTATACCGATTTCTTCATCTGTAAGGACTTTGGATAATACTGTCCCGCATAGCCCATAAGTTCCTTTTTCTGGTATATAACAGTTGCTATGGGCTCTCAA
>VGKN01000251.1 GCA_016867055.1 Candidatus Omnitrophota bacterium | reverse complement strand
TAAGATATAAATCCGATGGTAAATTAAAACCCCAGTATGTCATTGAGCAGATTTTTGAGGTAACAAAGGGAGAGGCAATCATTACCACAGAGGTTGGGCAGAATCAGATGTGGTCAGCCCAGTGGTATAAATATAATCACCCTCGGACATTTATATCAAGTGGTGGACTTGGAACAATGGGTTTTGGCTTTCCAGCTGCAATAGGCGCTAAGCTCGGCAGACCCGAAAAAATAGTTTTTGATATTGCGGGAGATGGCTCAATACAGATGAATATTCAAGAACTGGCAACTGCTGTAAACAATAAAATATATGTTAAGGTGGCAATATTGAATAATTGTTATCTAGGTATGGTCAGACAGTGGCAGGAGTTATTTTATAAGAAGAGATATTCCCATACCCATCTTTGCAATCCTGACTTTGTTAAATTAGTAGAGGCTTATGGTGCCTGTGGTATTAGAGTTACTAAGAAGGAAGAGGTAAGGCCTGCAATAGAGAAGGCAATAGAGACTCCTAATGTGGTATTTCTTGATTTTCATATTGAGGAAGAGGAGAATGTTTATCCTATGGTTCCCGCAGGCGAAGCCATTGACAGGATGATAGGTGGAATGGCGTAATATTCAGATGTCAGAGGTCAGAAGACAGTGGTTAGATATCAGCAAAAAAGATTTTTCTGTTTTCTGTTGTTTGTCTTCTGTTATCTGATTTGAGGCGAGCGACGATGAAACATACTATTTCTGTCTTAGTTGAAAACAAACCTGGTGTCCTTGCAAGAATCTCAGGGCTTTTTAGTGCACGGGGTTTTAACATTGATTCTTTAGCAGTGGGTGAGACAGAGGACCCCGATGTGTCAAGGATGACCATAGTGGCTGATGCCAAGGATGAGCGGATTTTAGAACAGATAATAAAACAACTAAGAAGGCTTATAGATACAATCTCTGTTGTGGATTTAACCAAAAAGGATTTTGTTGAAAGAGAATTGGTATTGATTAAAATAAATTATGCAGTATCTACAAAGGCGAGACTCTCAAGCCTCATCCATAAATATCCTGCCAAGATTATCGAAACAGAAACTAACAGCGCAATCGTTGAGATATGCGCCTCCTCAGATGAGGTAAGGGAACTTATTGAGAAACTGAAACCCTTTGGAGTAAAGGAATTGATGCGCACAGGGAAAGTGGCTATGGCGAAATAAAAAATAGTTTACAGTGAACAGTGTGCAGTTTACAGAGTTATGGCTATTCAAGAGTTTGACTTCGAAAAATTAACAGTTTATCAGAAGACATTAGAATTTATACACAAAATTTTTGAAATATATAAGAAGTTACATAGAGAATTCAAGTACACCGTAGGAGATAATTTAGTAAGAGCCAGCGTATCTATTGCAAACAATTTAGCCGAAGGCAGTGGTAAGAAGTTTAAGAGAGAAAAGATGCGTTATTATTCTACTTCTTTAGATTCTGCGAGAGAATGTATTTCAGTTTTTAATGTTTTATTAAAAGAAAAATTGATAGAAGAAGATATTTATACACAAATACGCATAAATGCCAAGGAGATAACCAGCATGTTATGCGGTTTAATTAATTCAATTAATTAAAGACTGTTAACTGTAAACAATAAACTCTCAACTTTTTGACTGAAAGGAGAAACCAGTGGCAAAGATATACTATGACAGAGATGCAGATTTAGATATTTTAAAAGATAAAACTATTGCAATAATTGGTTATGGTATTCAGGGTCGTGGTCAGGCGTTATGTCTTAGGGATTCAGGTTGCAATGTGGTTGTTTCAGAGCTTGAAGGAACCTTAAATTATGAGTTAGCAAAGCAGGATGGGTTTAGTCCAGTTTCGGCATCTGAGGCGGCAGAACAAGGGGATATCATTCAGATTTTAACTCAGGACCATATCCAGGCAAGGGTATATAAGGAATCTATTAAGCCAAATCTAAGAAAGGGAAAAGCCCTTTGCTTTTCCCATGGCTTTAATATCCACTTTAAACAGATAAAACCACCCAAAAAAGTAGATGTGTTTATGATTGCCCCCAAAGGTCCTGGTGCTCTTGTGAGGAAAATGTATGAAGAGAAAAAGGGTGTTCCCTCTTTGGTAGCAGTGTTTCAAGATGCTTCTGGAGATGCACTAAAACTTGCCCTTGCCTATGCCAAGGCAATTGGTGCTACAAGGGCAGGGGTGATTGAGACTACATTTAAAGAGGAGACAGAAACCGACCTTTTTGGAGAACAGACTGTGCTTTGCGGAGGGGTAACTGAATTAATAAAGGTAGGCTTTGACATTTTAGTTGAAGCTGGTTATCAACCTGAGATTGCCTATTTTGAGGTATTGCATGAATTAAAACTTATAACCGATTTAATTCAGGAAACAGGGATATCAGGTATGCGCCGTAGGGTATCTAACACTGCCTGCTACGGAGACCTAACCCGTGGGAAAAGGATAATAACAGAGAAAACCCGCAAAGAGATGCGAAAAATTCTAAAGGAAATCCAGAAGGGAAAATTTGCCAGAGAGTGGATTAGAGAGAACGAAGAAGGCCGTCCCAACTTCAATAGATTATTAAAGGAACAAGACGAACATCCGATAGAAAAGGTAGGCCACGAGCTTCGCGAGATGATGCCGTGGATGAAGAAATAATGCTCAGATGTCAGAAGTCAGAAGACAGAAGTCAGATGTTGGCAATAAGATTTTTCTGTTGCCTGTCTTCTGTTTTCTGTCCTCTGTTATCTGGTTAGAGGCTAATAAAGATGGACAAAATAATTATATTTGACACAACCTTAAGAGATGGAGAGCAGTCTCCCGGAGCAAGCCTTGAGCCGAAGGAAAAACTTGAACTTGCAAGACAACTTGAAAGACTTAATGTAGACATAATTGAGGCAGGTTTTCCGGTTTCTTCAAGCGGCGATTTTGAGGCAGTGCGCCTTGTCGCAAGGGAGGTTAGAAAGACTACTGTGTGCGCTCTAGCGCGGGCTATAAAGAAGGATATAGATATAGCCCTTGAGGCATTAAGAAAAGCAGAACTTCCGAGGCTTCATATATTTTTGGCTACATCAAAAATTCATATGAAATATAAACTAAAGAAAGCCGAGGATGAGATATTAAGACTTGCAGTCAATGCTGTAAGACACGCAAGAAAATATATTGATAACATAGAATTTTCACCCGAAGATGCCTCAAGGAGCGAACCCGAATTTTTGTATAGGGTAATAGAAAGGGTAATAGACGCAGGTGCGACTACCCTCAACATCCCTGAT
>VGKN01000250.1 GCA_016867055.1 Candidatus Omnitrophota bacterium | reverse complement strand
GAGATAGGGCTACTAATCTGCTAAGGGAGTTGGGTTTGGAAGAAAGATTAAATCATAAACCAAGCGAACTCTCTGGGGGAGAACAGCAGAGGGTTGCAATTGCAAGGGCTTTAATGAACGAACCTGAGATTGTATTCTGTGACGAGCCCACAGGAAATCTTGATTCAAAAACATCAGAAGAGATTGTTAATTTGATTATAAGATTGAATAAAATGAAATCTCAAACTTTTGTAATAGTTACACACGAAGAGTTTATTGCAAAGATGGCGCATAAGATTCTGCATATAAGGGATGGAAAGATAGTTTGAGCAAAAGCAGGTTAAGGTTTAGGTTGAGTCTAAGAAAATCCTAGTTTTTTTAACTCGACCTTAGCCTTAACCTTGTTGTATTAACATAAGGAGCCTATATGGGTCTTAAGGTTTATATCAATGGAGAACTGATAGATAAAGAAAGGGCAACGGTTTCGGTTTTTGATCATGGTTTTTTATATGGGGATGGCGTGTTTGAAGGGATAAGGTCCTATGAGGGGCTTGTCTTTAAATTAGGAGAGCACATAGATAGACTTTTTGAATCTGCCCATGCAATAATGCTGAATATTCCCCTTAGCAAAGAGGAATTAATAAAAGCAGTTATATCCACTTTAAAAGTAAACAGACTTAAAAATGCATATATCAGACTTATAGTTACAAGAGGAAATGGTGATCTGGGGTTAGACCCAAGAAAATGTAAAAAACCCACAGTTATAATTATAACTGATAAGATAGTGCTTTATCCTGGTGAATATTATAAAAATGGGCTTGAGATTAAAACTGTGGCTACTCAGAGAAATACTCCTGAGGCACTTAATCCACAGATAAAGTCCTTAAATTATCTTAATAATATCCTTGCTAAGATTGAGGCAATAAATTCAAATGTGGAAGAGGCCTTAATGCTTAATTCAATAGGGCTGGTTACAGAGTGCACAGGAGACAATATATTTATTGCCAAAAAGGGGGCGCTTCTTACACCTCCTCTATATGTAGGTATATTGAAAGGGATTACACGGGGCACAGTTATTTCAATAGCGAAAAAGAAACGGATAGCCACATCTGAAGAGGTGTTGACAAGGCATAATCTTTATAACGCAGATGAGGCATTCTTAACCGGTACCGCCGCAGAGATTATACCAGTGGTTAAGATAGACGGAAGACCTATCGGAGGCGGAAAGCCCGGCAGGATTACTAAGCTATTAATGAGAGAGTTTAGGAAGCTTACAAAGGTAGACGGAGTGAGGATAAGGTAAGGTTGAGGTTTAGATTAAGGCTAAGATTTTTTATCTCAACCTTAACCTCAGCCTAAGCCTTTGGTATGGGTTTTTAAGAGGAGGTGTATATGCTTTGTGATATATGTGGGAAAAATGAGGCAACTGTCCACTTTACAGAGATGATAAACGACCAGATTACAGAACTGCATCTTTGCGAGGAATGTGCCAGAGAAAAGGGTGCCCAGGTAGAACAGCAATTTAGTCTCTCTGACCTTCTGGCAGGGCTCGTGGATTTTACTATACCAGAGGGCACGACTATCTCAGACGTTAAAATGAAATGTCCAAACTGCAAACTTACCTATGAGGATTTTAAGAGAATAGGAAGACTCGGCTGCAGCGAGTGTTATAGCACCTTTAGGGTTGCCCTTGAACCCCTTCTTAAGAATATCCATGGCTCCACACGGCATATTGGAAAGTCTCCACAGAAAGTGGCCAAGGTTTTCAAAGCAAAATCCCAAATTGAGGAGTTGAAAGACAAGCTCCGTAAGGCTATTCAAATGGAAGAATATGAAGAGGCAGCGAAACTCAGAGATATGATAAGGGAATTAGAGAAACAGCAGGGTTAGAAACTGGAGGAGGAAATGGAATTAAACGAACTGATTAGAAAATCTTGCGAATGGCTGAGAGGAACGGGTCCTAATTCTGATATAGTAACGAGTTCAAGGATTAGACTTGCAAGAAATCTAAATAAGATACCCTTTGTTCATTGGGCTAATAAGAGACAAGAGGAAGAAGTTTTAAATACGGCGAAGAATGCGATACAACAGATTCCTTTCTTGAAGGATAGCCTGTTTTTACGACTCAACACGATAAATCCCTTGGACAGGCAATTTTTGATTGAGAGACATCTCATAAGCTATGAACATGCGCAGAATCCAGACCATAAAGCAGTAATTATTGGGGAAAAAGAAATCATAAGCATAATGATTAATGAGGAGGACCACTTGAGGATTCAGGTTATGCACTCTGGATTTAATATGCAGGATGCCTGGAAATTTGCGGATAGAATAGATAAGGAGTTGGAGATAAAATTGGAGTATGCCTTTAGTCCTGAATGGGGATACTTAACCGCCTGCCCAACAAATACAGGGACGGGTTTACGTGGTTCCTGTATGCTGCACCTACCCTGCCTTGTAATGACAAAGCAGATGGGAAAGATTATCCATGCGATTTCAAAATTGGGTTTAACTGTGAGAGGGCTATATGGAGAAGGAACAGAGGCGTCTGGAAATTTCTTCCAGATTTCAAATCAGGTAACACTCGGTCAGAAAGAGGATATAATACTGGATAATTTGGAGAGGATTATAAAACAGGTGCTTGAGCATGAACAGGGTGCAAGAAAAAGTCTCTTTGAACAAAACAAGGCTATTCTACAGGACCAGATATGGCGCTCTTACGGAACATTGAAGAATGCACATATAATTACAACAGATGAAACAGTTGAACTTCTCTCAAGTGTTAGGTTAGGGATTGATATTGGCATAATTAAGGATATAACACGGCAGACTATAAATGAACTGTTTCTCCTAATTCAGCCTGCACATCTTCAGAAATTAGAGGGAAAAATTCTAAATTCAAATGAGAGGGACCTAAGAAGAGCAGCACTGATAAGGGAGAGATTTAAAAAGAAGTGACGCGTAACGAGCAATGTGTAACGCGTAAAAATTAAGAGATTTTAATTATACGTTACTTATTTTAGGAGGGATTGATATGTTCGACAGATTTACAGAAAGGGCAAGAAAGGTAGTGATGCTTGCAAAAGAAGAAACACGCAAATTCAATCACGATTATATAGGAACAGAGCATATATTGCTCGGATTACTGCGGGAGGGTGAAGGCGTTGCAGCTGCAGTATTACAGAGTCTCGGTTTAAATCTTGATATGATAAGGCAGGAGGTAGAAAAACTTGTGCAGCCAGGGGTAGGGACAGTTATGTCCGGAGACATACCATTCACGCCAA
>VGKN01000249.1 GCA_016867055.1 Candidatus Omnitrophota bacterium | reverse complement strand
TATTGGCCGTTATCAAACTCTCTTAGCCCCAAATCACCCCAGTAAAAATCAGGGAATTCTTGATGGCTTATGCTATTAATCTTGCCATCAGGAAAAAGTATTTTACTGCCGGTAGCGCCAATCTTTCTATCATTTGTTATCACCCTTATCAACTCTATCAGCCAATTCTTATCCACCCGGGTATCATTATTTATCAGGGCAACAAATTCACCCTTTGATTCTTTTATCCCAAGGTTATTTGCTTTACAGTAGTTATTAACATCGTTTTGAATAATTTTTACCTTGGAAAAATGTTTCTTTGTAAAGTCAATTGAATCATCGCTTGAGCCATTATCTACCATAATAACCTCAATATGGCTCTTTGGATAATTTAAATTAAAGAGCGAGTTAAAACATTTTTCAAGGTATTGTTTACCATTAAAATTTACAATTATGATTGAAACATCTGGTAGGGTCATAACCTTATCATTCTATTTTTCGTAGCATACCAATAAGCACTTCAATTGGTCTCTGTGTTAGATAAAATTATAAACGAATTTAAATCTCTCTTTAATCTTATCAGAATCGTAATATTGCCTTACTGCCAAATGCGCATTACTCCCTAATTCTTTTCTCAAATTCTCATTTTGTATCAATTGAATAATATCTTTGGCAAATTTTTTAGGGGTGTCTGAGATAA
Source organism: Candidatus Omnitrophota bacterium (assembly GCA_016867055.1). The sequence continues at coordinate 2,594 of VGKN01000249.1, read as the reverse complement.
TAATTTCTTTATTAGCTATTGCCCTTATTCCTCTGGATGCAACTGATGTAGCCACAACCGGTAGCCCCATTGCCATCGCCTCTAATATCTTTACCCTAAGACCACCCCCATATCTTAAGGGGGCTATAAACACCTTGCTTTTAGCCAAAAATAGACGGATATCTTCAACCTCTCCCAAAAGATAAATATTTTTTCTTTCTTTTAATTTTAAAAGTCTGTCCTCCATACTTGAGCCAATAATATAAAGCGAAACCTCTGGAAGTTCTGAGTGTATTAACGGTAATATCCTATCACAAAAATAAAAAACTCCATCAACATTTGGATAATGACCCATATAACCTATAAAAATAAGATCTAATGGTTGGTTATTATCTCTTTTAGGAAAATTGTAGGTTAACAAATCTAAACCTATTGGAATAACAGAAACATCTGCATCTGGAACTAATCTTTTTATTTTCTTTTTTTCTTCTTCTGTAAAGACAATAATTTTATCAAACTGTTCATAAGCATATCTATGAAACCTAACCTTTTTTAACCATTCAGAGAATTTCCTAAAGACCCCGTTCTCCAGGGGTTTTTCATAGGAATGTAATAATGAAAAAAGGCTTGTATCATGTTCAACAAGTATTCTAGGTATATCTTGTATATCCTTTGTATAATAGGCCATAAAGGTATACTCTGTCTGCAGAATATCAATTGTATATTTCTTAATAGTCTCTTCTAATTTATTTTTGAATTCCTGCGAATAAAATGCTTTGACTATCTTTGGGAAATAATCATTTTCTCTTTTGGTCAAAGAGGTTGGTTTACGCAAAATTGTAAATACCTCCCTACAAAATATTCTAAGAGGTATCGTAAACCTCTCTTCCTCTACATCCTCAATAAAAGACAGCAAGATTATATCGTATTCATCTGATAAAGATTTTATAGCGGTGTACATCTTTAATTTACCACCATCTCTTGGCGGGAATGGTAAGAATGGGCTTAGAATCAGTATTACAGGTCTTAATAAATTTTCCTTCTTCTCTGTAATTGGATTTTCTAAATTATTAACAATTTGCATTTATAGTTTTTCTGAAACCTCGGTATAAGTAGCCAACCTTTCTATCGCGCTAAAAACCTCTTGGGGAGTAATTAAATCCATACAAGTATTTTCTTCAAAACATTCCTTTTTATAACAGGGCGCACATTTCTTTTGAGAGATAATTTTAATACCCCTTCCATAGAGTTCTATCTCCTGAGCACAGGTAGGTCCAAAAAGGGCTACCACCTTTTTCTTTAATGCTATGGCTAAATGAAGGGCAAGGGTGTCAGCAGTTACTATCAAATCACAGCAATCTACAATAGCAATAAATTCTTTTAGATTATTATTGTGTCCTGTATCTAATATTTTAGCAGTGGTTTTAGATAGAATTTCTTTATTTCTCATTTCCTCATTTGCGCCACCCAAAAGTAAAATCTTTACATTTAATTTTCTGTCTAAAATATCTATTAATTCTGTAAAGCCACTCTCAGTCCATTTTTTGTAGGGAAAGACTAAGCCGCACCCTGTATTTAAACCAATTTTAAAATCATTTTTATTTAGACTGCGCTTATTTAAGAAGTTATCTCTGAAATTTTTTTGGCTTTTATCAAGATTAAGTATGTATTCCTCATTTCCAAAGGCTAACCCTATCGTCTCAAAGATTATTTCCTGATAACTCTTTTTATTTACTCTAAACTTTAGCTCATCCAACAATCCAAGACTAAAACCATATTCAGCCTCTCTATTTAAAGGATATAGATTACCCTCCTTATTTAAGCCATAACCAAATTTTTCTTTTGCCTTAATTAATTCTGCCAGTGAAGCTGCATTTTTTTCTTTGTCCAAATTTATAACTATTCCAAATTCTTCAACTTGTAGCCTAAGCGCGGAATCTAAATTATAGACCAGTAATCTATCTATAAGATTATTTCCCTCCAGCATTAAAACAGATTCTGAATTAGTTAACCAAGTTATATGGGATTCCGGATATTTATTTTTAATCCCATAAAGGAGAGGTGTTGTTCTTAAGACATCCCCGATTGAACCTAATTTAATAATAAGAATTCTCTTGCCCATCGGTTCATAATAAGGGCAATTCTCGCAGAATCTGTTATGTAAACATGGCTTATCGCCCTTATAAAATTTACAGTCTAATTTTAATTCCATATTTTGACTAAAGTTTACATATTTTATCTATAATTTTACGGAAAGGTCTTTGATTATGGCTAATAAAATTATTGAATTCGTTAAGGAATTCAATTACTCGGTCTAAATCTACATTACCATTTACTATAAATGGGTTATATCTTGTCTCCGACACTCTCCTTAAGTCATTTTTAAATTGAGGTGAATGGGCAACTTCCCTCATCTCTTTTTTTTCTTCATTGTCCAACATCGTAGAACTTCTTCTTTAGTTCAATAAATTTTTCTTCTTGATCAAAAATTTTAAAATATTCTTCAATTAATCTCCAATCTAAATTTGATTTATAAAACCCCATTAGGGATTCAATATCAGCAAATTCTTGAGTAATTCTATTTTCATCATTTATAATCGCTTGCAATTTTAATC
>VGKN01000248.1 GCA_016867055.1 Candidatus Omnitrophota bacterium | reverse complement strand
GTACTGATTTGGTCCAACTCTAACTGGTCTATGCCCGCAGATTTTAATAACGCCTTTGCCTGTTCAAGGGCGGCTGGGGCTGGTTTGTCAGAGGTTGGCATGGGTGTGGCGGGAGGTTGAAGGTGGGTATTGCCCCATCCTCCGATATCATACACTATTAACCTCATTGGGTCATTATTAGAATAAGCTCCGATTTTCCTGTGTTCCAAAACGCTAAATATCTGAGCCCATCTTTCATAAAACCTCTTTATATTTGGTATATTACCCCTGTAGTTAAGCGAGATCTTCCCTATCCCACGCCTCATTGCCTCGGTAACTGCTACCAAAAACATATTACTGGCAACCCCCTTTTTCTCATATTCCCTACTCACAGCAATATAGGGAAGATATCCGTCAGGAGAAATTATCAGATAACCAACAACCTTTCCTTCGGGATTTCTTGCAAGAATCCTAATATTCTTTTCCTTTTCAAGAAGAGACAATACTAAGTCATCATAACCTGACCATCCTACTGGCTTATTTATCTCTCCTATATCACGAGCAATATTTGGCACCTCAGTAATATCTCTTAGACAAGAGATATCAAACCCTTCGCCCTCAAGATGCGCCTCTGGGATGGTGGATGGGATACCGGTGCTCTCAAGTAATCCCCTCACCATAGGAATCTCTGCTAATTTATATCCTAATAGCTGGCGCATATGGGCTTTTAGCTCAGATGGCGAGATGGATGGCATTATTTCATTAAGGGCGCTAAGAGCAGTCTCCATAAACATTTCAGGTTCGTCCTTAAAGGTCATAGCGCAGATTAAAAATACCATCTGGGCAGTGCTCGGCAATACAGGAAGGGAGCATTTCTCATCATTTAAAGAAATAGAATATTCCCCGTCAATATCTTCAGGAAGATGCATTTGAACAGCATCTAAAACCTCCTCAGAAATCCCTGTTTTTTCCTTCAGGATGGCTTTTGCTTTATAAAATCGGCTAAAATATCCGTCAACCTCCTTAAAATAGACCGCCTCCCCTTTAGATAAATGGTCGCGATAAATCTCCCCCTCTACCGATAGCAATGTTCCGTGTTGGTCTTGACTATATCCTAACTCCTTGGCTCTCTCTGGTTCAAAGGAAAGTCCTATACGCGCTACTCCAAGCCAATCCGCATAGGCGAGCAGGGCATTTTCAAAAAACTCCTTAGGAACCTCTGCCCCCGCCATAGAATGTAAAATCTCTACCAGTAAATCAACCCCTCCAGTAGAATTGGGGTTAATCTCAAGAATAGCCCTTCCAAGCAAGTCTTCTCCCTTAAAGAGCTGGGCTAAGGCAAATTGTCCGTTTAAGATTCTGTTAATCGGTTGACCTTCTGTATTCAAACTAGGTTGAGCGGTCATAAGGGTTTGGCAGGTTGACACTGGCTCATCTCCAAAGCTACTCATAATTACCGGGTCAGATGTAACACGTACCCAAAATTCTCCGCCATTCACTAAAACCCTTTTTCCCTTAATCTCAAGAAGATTTCTTAGGGCAAGAAATACCTCTGGCCCAAAACCTGCCTGCCCCTTGCTAACCTCTTTGGGCGCCCTAAACGGAGCTATTAAGTTAAGAAGCCCTTCTACCTGAGCCCTGCTTGGGGCTTTATTATCCTTTAAGGAGATGAGGATTTCAGCCAAGTTAGCAATAAGGGGCAAAATAACCTCCTCCTCAACATCCCTTTTATATCTTTCCTCATTATAATATCGCCCTCTTAGATAGTTCCATTTTTCCTTGATAGCCTCTATATAACCCTTTTCTTGCAATGCCTCCCTAATAATCCCCCTAACAGTCCCTTCCTCTATCCCTTTTTCTATGCCAAATTCTACCTTAACCTGATGAAGCATCCCTTGATAATCTATTTGAACCCTTTCTTCTTTTTGCCCAATTGTAAGGATAAAATCCCTACCGCTTGACCATCTCTCCCAGATAGATATAAGAGCTCCCTTAAAAAATCCCCTAATCCTTCCGTAGCGGGCTTTATAATTAATTCTATAGGTTTTAGATGCATCATCCCAGGTAAGTTTACTTTTACTCAACTCTCCAACCAAGCGCCTTACCGCCTCTTTCCCTGTCTCTTCCACAAAGGCTAAATACGTGGCTAACTTAGTAATAAAGTTGCTTTCTATAAAATACCTCTGCGCACCCTCTTCTTTTAACCTCTTTCTAAGGTCCTTGATTTCTCCGCCTAACTCCTTGAAAAAGCGTTCAACAAAGAAGTTTATTAATGCCTCGTTTAGCTCCTTAGCATCAGCCTTCCCCTCTCTTGAACCTAAAATCCCCTCAAGATGCCTTAAGGCGTCTTTCAATATTGCTAAGTCTGTGCTCGCAAGTGTTCCAAGAAATCTCTTTGCCTCATGGCTTTCCTCTGACAGGGCTTCTTTTAACAATCTCTCCAGCATCTGCCTAAAATGAGGCTCTGCTTCCATTATCAATAAATACCGCAAGAAATATCTTTGAAGGTCTCTGGATTTCTGCACCCATTCCTGCTGGCTAAGCCACTCAAATTGCTGCCATTGCTCATTGGTTAGAGAATCCTTTAAAAATCTGTTTCTTATAATGTGAAAGATTTTAAAGAAAGAAAGATTTGGCGATTTCCAGGTAAGCTCTAAAAATTCATCTCTTAACGACCCCTGCCTTTCTTGCAGGAGATAAATGCGGATTATCTTAAGAAAACCTACCAAATTATGTAGCGGTGTAGGGATACTGCGAAATATCTCCTCGGTTTTCTCTTTTCCTAATTCTTCATATAGAACGCTTACCAGAAATTCTACTAAAAATTCATATTCTCCGAGCCTTTGTATAGCCCTCTCATCAAGCCTTCCTCTTTCATCCCTAAATTTCTTCCTTCTTTCTATATCTTGTTTGATATCCTCAAGGCACGTCATAAATTCTTTACTCTTAGATTCGGCAGCTTGCAAATCTCGAAGGGCGCCCTCAGCATAGAAATACCTGATAAAATCTCTCTCCGTATAAAACGGCAAACTCTTCTCTAATGTTGTAAAAATCCATAGGATAACTAAGGGGTTAATTTCTTCGCGCTTACCAAGTAATTCAAACAGATATCTCTGTAAAACTGTTAATTGTTCTAACTCTTCCTCTGCAGAAAGTTTGAAAATTTTTCTTTGCTCAAGCCCCATTAAAAGAGGGACTAAGGTATCAAAAAACACTACTCTAAAATTATGATCTTTCCATAATCTTAGAAACTGAGCCTTAATCCAAACCTCTAAACCTTTAACCTCAAATAATCT
>VGKN01000247.1 GCA_016867055.1 Candidatus Omnitrophota bacterium | reverse complement strand
ATAAAACACGCAAAACACCATAAAGCAAGGATCTGATTAAGCCTAGCTTTTTTATTTCTGAGAAGAATGACTAAGCCATATACGACACAAAGAATGCCTATTATTAGTTGTGGAATTGTATAAAAGTTTAAATACATTTTTTTAATCTTCAGTAATCGGTAATTCTATTATAAACTTCGCTCCTGCTAATTTACTACTTTCAACTCTTAGGCTTCCTTTATGCTCTTTTATAATATTATAAACAATTGATAGTCCCAATCCAGTACCAGCCTCTTTAGTTGAATAAAATGGTTCAAAAATGTGGGGCAAGTCTTTGTCCGGGATGCCGCAGCCGGTGTCAGTTATGGTAATTGTAATATTGTCCATAGTCGATGGTCGATAGTCCATAGATTTTTCTGTGGTCTGTGGACCATGGACTGTGGTCTCTATCGTAAGCGTGCCGCCGTTTGGCATAGCATCGATGGAATTAAGGAATAGATTTAAAAACGCCTGTTTTAGTTTATTTGAATCACATTTTAAACGCAGATGGTCGCAGATTTCACGCGGATTCTCGCAGATTTGAGATCCGCGTGTATCTGCGTTAGATTTGCGTAAATCTGCGTTAAAATAGTAATTTTTCTCAATTTTAATATTATGTTTAAGAAAATCATTGCTTAACAAACTTAAAGTATCATCCAAAAGACTATGGATGTTAATTTCTTGTAAATTAAGCGGAGCGGGTTTGGCAAAATCAAGTAACTGATGAACCAACGAATCAATTCTTCCTACTTCTCCAGATACAATTTTAGAAAATTTATTTAAGAATTCGGGATCATTCTTCTTCTCAGGAAGATATTCAGCAAAGGTCTTAATAGCGGTTAAAGGATTCTTTATCTCGTGCGCCATTCCTGAGGCAAAATGTGCCACTGCCTTTAAACGTTCGGCTCTTTCTAATTCTTGTTTCATTAGTTCATTTTCTTTAGCAATCTGAATCGGGTCTTTGCCTAAGAAAATTTTGTCTGCTAAATGTTGAATTCTATTTTTTACCGGAATAAAAAATAACGCAATTAAAAAAGCATAAAGAAGGCTGATAATTAAAGAGGTGTAACCGAACATTCCTTGAAACAATTTTTCAGCAAGAAATACAAAAATAAAATATAAAGAAGTGATCAAGGCAACCAAAATAGAATAAACAAAACCTTTTTGGAATACAATATTTATCTCCAGAATTTTATATTTCAGTATTGCATATGCCAAGATAGGAACATACACCGGAATAATAAAATTTCCAATTGGATAAATATTAATTCCTAGAGCTGGCAGGAAATTCGATACCCCACCGCTAAAACCACTTATTGACGCTGCTAAAAGAAATTTATATTCGCTCTCTTTATTACTGAAATAAAACTTAATTAAAAGGTAATGACTGATAGAAATTAAAAACATCCAAATAAAAAAAGAGCATATATAAATTATGCCGCCTTGACAATAATAGAAAGAACCAAACATAAATTTAGTGCTACTAAACATATCCCCATTTGCAGTCATAATAAGAAAGATACAACCCTGAAAATAGCTAAATAACAAAAGTAGTCTATTATATTTAGAGGTTAATAAGGAAATAAAGTGTAGGAAAAATATAGGAATAAATATTACGCTACTGTATGCAATTTTCCACCAAATAAATGAAGACAAAGGAGAATTAAGAACGGAAGCGAAAAAGGCTCCTATGCCCCAAAATGTTGTACAAAAAAGTTGTAAAGAATATATTTTTGTTAGTTTAGATTTTGCGAGAATAAAAACAACTATAGATAAAGGTAAACAAGTAATAATTATCAACAAATTAGATATCGCAAAGGGATTTAAATGTATGTTATTTAGCATCTATACTTTCCTCAATACTAAACAGGCATTATTCCCACCAAACGCGTAAGAATTATTTAACGCAATCTTAACCTCTTTCTTCCTCGCTTCATTCGGCACACAATCTATATCACACTCCGGATCATTTATATTATAACTCTCTACAAGTTGTGAGAATGGGTTTTGTGTTGTGAGTCGAGTTGTGTGTTGTGGGTTATGTGTCATAATTTATCCTCGTTTTTGCCAACTTTCTTTAAGGCGATATAATTGCTTACCGCATAAATCGTACATTTGTATAAGCTCCTGGCAAAGCTTAACATCCACCTGACTTGCGTAAACATCTTTACAGCAGCTTAAATGAACAATCATCTCATTACACTCTCCGATAGCGTCATTAAGATACTTTGACCAGTCTTTTTGATAATTCTTTTTAGCATAGCCTTCAGCGATTAAAGCCGGAGGCGCTTTACAAGCTCTTCGCATTTGGTCAACAAGGTCGTATTTTTCTTCTTTGGGCAATTTAGTGATTATTTTAGTTAGAACACTAATCATCGCCTTGTAAAGATTCTGATAAACTTCTAAATCTTGAAAACTATATGCCGGTTTTCTCATAAAATACCCTCACAACTCAAAACTCATAACCCGACCCAAAACCCATAACCAAACCCCATAACTATCTCTTTTCTACCATCTTCTTTAACACTAAACACGCATTGTTTCCTCCGAATGCATATGAATTATTAAGAGCAATATTAACATCCGCTTTGCGAGATTGATTCGGCACGCAATCAATATCACACGTATCAGGATACCAGGTAATCGGGACATCAGGAACTAGGTTATCAGGAAATCTGGGTATCAGGTTAAACTTTACTTTTATCATTCTTCCTTTTATCTCGAATATAATTTATATAAGCATTGATACCTTTTATTAAACCTTCATATTCTTCTTTAAGCTCTTTAGCTAAATTACTATTCATGTATTTCTTGCTTTCTAAGGTCATAATATGATTCTGAGTTTCGCCTGCCTCTTTCCTTGCTGTATACATACCTTTTATTTTATCATTATAATAATAACTAGAATGGCCTTCAGAGATGTTATCGCAGACAGACGAAGAAGACCTTTCAATCTGAGCTTTTATCCTATATTTTTCTTCGTGTGGTAATTTATTTGCGGCACTATGAATTTTAAGCATTAATTCATGCGCCTTTTGCCAAATTCTTAATTTCTCAAATCCAGCCATTTTGTCCCTGTTCTCCTAATATCCTGATATCCTAGTCCCTGGTCACCTGATAACCTGATATCCTTAAACCTTCTTCAATACTAAACAAGCATTATTACCCCCAAAGGCATACGAATTGTTAAGCGCGATTTTGACTTCTGCTTTGCGAGATTGATTAGGAACACAGTCTATATCGCATTCGGGATCTGGCGTT
>VGKN01000246.1 GCA_016867055.1 Candidatus Omnitrophota bacterium | reverse complement strand
TCAGAGGAATTTCTATACCCTCAATTTAATGAAATAAAATGGAAACCAACAAATTATTATAAGCCATTGGGGCAGATACTGATTGATAAGAATATTATCACTCCAGAACAATTAGATAGGGCATTGACAATCCACTGGAAGAGAGGCATTGTTCTTGGAGAGGTTCTTAAAGAATTAGGTTTTCTTAATGAAGAAGGGCTGTTAGAGGCATTAAAAACCCAGGAAACCTTATTATCTAAGCCCGAGCCTTAGAGTGGTTCTGCATAAAATTATAACCTTAATTACATATAATAATAGGCACTCTTTTAGCTTTTATTAAAGCGCCCCACTTTTTAAATCCGATTAAATAAGTTGATATTGTTCTCTTATTTTTGCTAAAATTGTGCTGAAAGACTGTATCAAAACTGTATCAAAAATCATAATTTTCTTGACAAACAGAAGGGAGTGAATATAATATAAACAATATATAAAAAGGACTCAATTTATTGAGAAAAAAATTTTCCTACCCATTTGTTTTTTTCACCCTCCTTTTTTTAATATTTACTTTTTCTTCAAATTCATTTCCATTAGACTTCCAACCCGCAAGGATTAAAAAGATAGATTTTAAACCCTTAAAGGGTAGAACGAGAATAAGCATTGTCTCTGATAAACCTATTTCTTATTATGAAACAAGTGAGTTTGAAGAGCCTTTCACCCTTATAATAAGCATTCCAGAGGCAGAGCTTTCTTTCACAGATGAGAGATATTTAACAATGCCAATAGATACTGCAAATGTTAAAGAGATAAGGCTCCATCAGTTTTATGACTACCTCGCCCATCCGCCTAAGATACTTAGAATAATAGTGGAGTTTAATGAAAAGCCAAGGTATAGGATTGACCTAATAAAGAAAAATAGTGTTATGAATATTGAGGTAGAGACACCCAGAGTTATGCTTGCAGAAGAAAGGAAAGAAAAACTTATATCAGATGCTTTTAAGAAGGCAGAGGAGAGAGAGTTAAAGGAGAAATTAGAGGAGGAAAAAAGAGAGCGTATTTTGGCTGAGGAGGCCCAAAGGATAAAGGAAGAGGCAAAAAGGAAAGAACTCAAAAAGGTGGTTAAGGTTGAAGAAGTGCCCAAAGAAAAACCAGAGGAAATGATTGAGATTCCCGAGGAGAAGAGGGAGGTTAGACCAAAGAAGAAGGGTTGGTTTGAGAGCTGGAAGGAAAAAAGAGAAAGGGAAAGGAAAAAGAAATTAGAAGCAAAAAAAGAAAAGGAATTAGAAGAATCACTTAAGAAGATAAGGCTTGAAGAAGAGGCAAAAGAATATAGGTTATCAAGAGAGCAGGAATATTTGAAGCTGGATGAACTTATGCGCTTCCAAAAAATGATAGCCCAAAAAGAGGTCAAAGAGAAGCCAAAAGAGGAAGTTCCTAAGCCAGCTATCAAAGAAAAGCCAAAGCCAAAAAAAGAGATTGTAAAAGAAAAGATAGAAGAGCCAAAGCCGATTACGCAGGAAGAGGAAAAATTACCTGCAAAAGCCATTGAGAAGCCTCCCTCAGTAGAGGAACTTGTAAGGAAGGGAGAAGAGGAAAGAAAAATTGTAGGTGCACCAAGCGCGCCTACAAAGGAAGAAAAGAAACCCAAAAAGAAGATTACGGTGTTACAAGAATGCATTGACATAGGGCTTGAGAATCACTTACCTGCAAAGATAGCGCTTGATGAGGTGAAACTTGCAGAGTTAAAACTGACAGAGGCGAAGAGGACTCTCTTCCCCTCAGCCTCATATAAAATAGTTAAGACAAATGGAGATATATACGATATTGATTTCACAGAGGAAGAATACACCTTAAGAATGGAGCAACCAATATATTACGGCGGAAGATTGCGCGATGCGGTTAGAAAAGCCGAGTTGAGCCTTGAGACAGCAAAGCGAAACTATAACAAACTAAAAGTAGATTTTATAGCAAGGGTTGAAGCCACCTTTTATAATTTTGTGGGTGCTCAGATGACCTTAGCTGCTCAAGAAGAACTAAAGGCAGAGGCTGAGCATATCTTAGGTATTGCAAAGAGAAGATATGATTCAGGGTTGTCTACCGAGGTGGAGTATCTAAACCTACAAAACCTCTATGCGTCTATACTCTATCAGATAAATGTGGCGCAGATGGAGATGGGTTCTGCAAAGATACAATTAGAGCATGAGCTAAATCTAGACACCTCCTCCTATGAAATAGAGGTAAAAGAGCCCCTTCTATATGCAAAGATAGATATAGACTTAGAAAAAAGTGTTCAGTTCGCCTATGAGAACAGACCTGAATTATTCATAAATGAGCTTACTGTCAGGGTGAAGGAGCTTGAAGAAAAAATCACAAGAAACAAAAACCGCTTTAAGATAGATTTTACCGGCTCCTATGGAAAAGGTGGTGGCGCCTATAAAACAGAGGAATTAAATCTTGGCGATACCTGGTATGCAGGGATTATGTTTTCAAAGCCAATAGGCGGAAACACCATAAGTTATAATTTAAACAAGGATGAGACAGCACCCAGGCTTGGTCAGAGCACAAGGACAGGTTCTCAGTCGCAGATATGGGAGTTTAATCTTTTGAATAATATTGTCAGATACTCAGAGGAAAAAAATGCCCAGATAGACCTTAAAAAAGCCATCAATGAATTAAATGAAACAAAGAAGAGCATATCTACTGAAGTAAGGGAGGCGTTTTTTAGATATGAAAAAGCGATTATGCAAGTAGATGGCTCTGTCATAAAGATTCAGCTCAGGCAAAAGGAAATCGAGGTAAGTCAGGCAAATGTGGATGTAGATCAAGCGTTTTTGTCTGAACTACTTGAGAGCAAGATGAAACTCACAGATGAGAAAGTTTCTTACATAAACTCAGTAAGCAATTATTTTACTGCTATTTCAGGGATAAACAAATCTATTGGCTTAAGCGAGTTTTATAATGTGGAAACCCCGCCGCCTGCAGAGACCAAAGTAGCGAAGGAAGAAAAAACAAAGTAACCAGTAACTTACAAATATGTCTGTCTCGTTTCACTCGTCAGTTTCGTCGGTTCGTCCTGACGAAATAGACGAAATTAGACAATAATGACAAGATAGACGAATTTCAGGAGGTTCAAATGCCAGCTAAAAAACCAAAGTTTATACTAATGATCCTTATCATTATAACAGGTGTGGTTGCGTTATATGTGTATAATACAATTATAAAACAACCCAAGCCACCCGGCCAAGAAGAGGCAAAACTAAAAGAAGAGATACAAAAAGAAGAACAGGTTATACCTGTGCGGGC
>VGKN01000245.1 GCA_016867055.1 Candidatus Omnitrophota bacterium | reverse complement strand
AGCCACTGATTGCCAATTTTATCAAAGTTACCTCCCAAAATTATTAAATTAACCCATACTCTTTCAGGGCTTTTTTTAGTTTGTCGAGGTTTTCTTCGGATATAGAGCATAATGGAAGTCTTAATTCGGGGTTACATAATTTTACTAGCCCCATCGCTGTCTTTATGGGGATAGGATTTGTTTCTATAAACATGGCTTTAATCAAGGGAAGAAGTTTGTAGTGCAATCTTTGAGCCTCTTTGACATTACCCTTTTCAAATGCCAAAACCAAATTTTTTACATCTCTTGGAACTATGTTCGCCACCACAGAGATAATGCCTTTTCCTCCTATTGATAGAATAGGTAGCGTCAAGCTGTCATCCCCGGAAAGCAATATAAAATTGTTAGGGCACAAAGCTTTTATCCTACTCATCTGATCAAGATTTCCAGACGCCTCTTTTACACCAACAATATTTTTACAATCATTTGCTAATCTTGCTATAGTTTCAGGTTCAATATTTACTCCTGTGCGCGATGCGATATTATAAAGTATTATAGGTATATCAACTGAGTCAGCAACCGCTCTAAAATGAAGGTAAAGACCTTTTTGGGTTGGACGATTATAATATGGTGAAACCTGTAAGGAAGCATCTGAGCCAGCCTTGGCCGCATGTTTAGTAAGCATTATAGCCTCCTCTGTCGAGTTTGAGCCAGTACCTGCTATGATGGGAATCTTTTTTTTGGCAACCTCTATAGTTATCTCAATTACCCTTTCATGTTCCGCCCAAGAAAGCGTTGTAGATTCTCCTGTTGTTCCACAAGGGACAATGCCGTCAGTACCTTCTTTTATATGCCAGCATATCAGTTCCCTTAATTTTTTTTCATCAACCTTGCCATTTTTGAAAGGCGTGACAAGGGCAACGATAGAGCCTCTAAACATAATATTCTCCTTTGTAAACTATTTTGACCTTTCCCTCCAACCAAATGTTTTCAAAATTATTTTCTTTCTTATAAAAATATACTTTTAGTACCTCTCCACTTTTTGTTTTGACATTCATATCTCTCTGATTTTTGACTTTTAACTTTTGACTTGTAATTAGCGCAGCTGCAACCGCACCTGTTCCGCAAGCTAAGGTTTCATCTTCAACCCCTCTTTCATAAGTTCTCATCTTAATAAGATTATTGTTTAATATCTCCACAAAATCCACATTGGTTCCATATGGGGCGAATCTTTTATGATAGCGTATCTTTCTTCCTATATTAAATACATCAATCTTATCCAAATCCACTACAAATATCACCGTATGTGGTACACCGGTATCAATAAAATTTATATGCAAAATCCTATTATTAATCTCAAGGGGCATATCTAACCTTAAATTTCTTGGTTTTGTTAGTTTTATCCTCACACTGTTACCATCCACTGCAGATTCAATTATACCCGCCATTGTATCTATTTTAGCATTTCTTTTTCTCGTATATAGGGCAGCGCATCTGGCGCCATTGCCACACATTTTAGCTTCTGAGCCATCTGCGTTAAATATACGCATCTTAATTTCTGCTTTCTTAGAGTGCCCTAATAGAAGCAAGCCATCAGCGCCAATGCCAAATTTTCTATCACATATTTTTCTTGCAAGATTTGATAAGCGATGGTTATTGGCTGATAAAGATTTTATTATGACAAAGTCATTTCCTGAAGCAACTATCTTTGTAAAATTTATTTTTTCCATCTATTATTTCAGAATAGAGGGTATTAATTCATTGCAGATTAAGTCTTTACACATCTCTCTTTTTCTGATTACAAACGCCTTATCCTTAATAACCAAAACCTCTGCAACCTTAGGTCTTGAGTTATAATTAGAAGACATACTAAATCCATAGGCGCCGGCACTCATTATGGCAAGATAGTCTTCACTTTCTAATTTGGGCAAAATTCTATTCTTGGCAAAAAAATCTCCGCTTTCGCAGATAGGCCCTACTATGTCACATCTCTCTTTATGATATGTTTTATTATTAGATGACAGGGGGATAATATTATGAAATGCTCCGTACAGCGAGGGTCTTATTAAATCATTCATACCCGCATCAACAATTATGAATTTCTTCGTAGAGGTAGTTTTAACATATAAAATTTTTGTAACCAGAATACCGGCATTACCTATGATGAACCTTCCAGGTTCTATAATTACTTTTAACCCGACCTTTTTTAAGAGAGGCAATATTTTTTTTGCAAACTCACTTGCTGTCTGCGGTGTTTCTTTATCGTATATTATACCTAAACCACCGCCAATATTAAGATACTCAATTTCAATATCATCATACCTTAACTTTTTTACAAAATTAACAAGTTTTGTAATAGCTGCTACAAAGGGAACACTTTCTGTGATTTGAGAGCCAATATGGATATGTAAGCCTCTAAGGTGGACATTGGGAAAAAGTTGACGTTGCTTTAGAATATCTTCTGCGGTTTTAAAATCAACACCAAATTTGTTTGTTAATTTCCCCGTAGTGATAAATTTGTGGGTCTTAGGTTCAACATCAGGATTAATTCGTATAGCTACATTTGCGATTCTTTTTAATTTTTTTGCTGTTTTATTTATATTTTCCAATTCAGGAAGTGATTCTATGTTAAAGAATAATATTCCAATTTTTATTGCCTCCTGTATTTCCTCCTCAGTTTTTCCCACCGAGGCGTATACGATTTTATCTGAGGGACAGCCTACCTTTATAGCCCGAAATAATTCACCCCCTGAAACAATATCCAAACCCGCACCCTTATCCACAAGGGCTTTTAAAATTGCCAAATTGGAATTTGCCTTAACAGAATAACATATAAGCGGTTTAATCTCCTGAAAGGCAGTTTTTAATTTAAGATAATGGTCAATTAAGGTTTTGTAACTGTAAACATAAAGAGGCGTCCCAAAACGCTTGGCTAAATCTGATACCTTTACATTCTCACAGTATAGATAATTTCTTTTATATTTGAACTCGTGCATTATTGAAATATTTTGTCAATAACTTTTTCGCTTATAAGGGGTGAGTATTTTTTTAGTTCTCTATCCTTCATCTTTCTTATTTTCTTATCTTGCGCTAAAGATTCTTTTATCATTTTTCCAACAATTTCATGTGCATTTCTAAAAGGAACTTTATTTTTAACCAAATAATTAGCTAAATCAGTGGCATAGAGAGATTCATCTTCAAGCTGTTTTTTTATGTTAGCTTTATTAAGTTTTATAGTCGGAAGAAGTTTTGTTAAGACATGCAATTCGGTTTTGATTATTTCAACCGAATCAAATAAAGGTTCTTTATCCATTTGCATATCTCTGTTATAAGCC
>VGKN01000244.1 GCA_016867055.1 Candidatus Omnitrophota bacterium | reverse complement strand
ACAATAACCAATAGTCTGCATGCTGCGGGTTAAGATTTATTGCCGCTTGATATAGTTTTTCAGCATTCTTCAAAAGCAATATTCTCTCTCTGCTCATGAATACTTTTTTATTAACTAGAGTGTCAGCTTTCTTAGCAAAATACTCTGAGTCAAAAGGGTTCAAATGAGTCGCTGCTAAATATTTATTCTCTGCCATCTGCAAATTATGTTTTTCTAACTCAGCTCCCTGGCTAAACTGCAATTCTGCCAAAAACGGCATGGCTATAATGATAATCAAAAAGACTAAGACTAATATCAAAGCAATATTGATAATGATCTTATTCATCATAATCCGCCTTAGCCGTAACTTTTTCGTATACCTCAAGGGTTCTTTTGGCTATTTCATCCCAGGAGTAATTTTTCTTGAGCATCTCTATTTGCTTACTTTTCTCTTCTTCGGTAAGAGTCTTTTGGCTGAATTCGCGTAATCTCTGGATAAATTCCTCGATATTGTCAGGCGCAAAGTAATGGTCAAACGGCAGCCCGATATACCGGTTCGGAGGTATATCGCTTGCCAAACATAACAACCCATACCCCATCGCTTCAAGCAAGGTTATGGGCAGGCCCTCATATGTGGAGGGCAAAACAAAGAAACCTGCGTGGCTGTACAGCTCCTTTAGCCCAAGGCCATTTAAATATCCGGTCAAAACAATATCGCTATTTATTTTAGCGCGCCTTTCTAAATCTCTGCTATATTTGCTTTCATGATCAGCGCACCCCACAATGACTAATTTCATATTCTTTAATTGAGCCAACAAAAAGGCATCAATCAAATTTATAAAACCTTTTTCGGGGACGAACCTTCCAACCGCAAGGATGTATCTACCTTTTTTTAAATCATATTTTTTTAGTATTTCTTCGGATTTTAAAGGCTCATGAATATCAACACCGTTGGGAATGACATGCGAATCGCGGTTATATTTACTTTTCAGATCTTGGGCCACCATTTGAGAAATGGCTATTACCTCGTCGGCAAAATTACTACTCAATCTCTCTCCGATTCTTAAAACGAACTTGGCAAAACTCCCCCATTTTCTCCTTCTATAGTCCGGGCCGTGATGAGTCATTACAACCTTAAAACCTAAAATTCTCGCCACGGGAACTAGAATCGAAGGGCCGATGGCATGGATATGAAGAATATCGGGATTAAGTTTTCTGGCTTTTAACATACCGGTAAAAGTATGGATTATTGCCTCGAGCGTTTTCCTCTTCGGACAATCAAGAGCAATCAAATCTACTCCATTATAGACTTTAATCTCGGGATCAACGTAGGGTTTTCTGGTAAAAACAGTAACATCGCAGCCGAGTTTAGATAATTTAGGATACAGCTTCTCGCAATGCGATTCCACCCCACCCTGAACCCCGGGAAAACCTCTTGTGCCCAAAACTACTATTTTCATTGTCTTAATCTATTCTCCTTCGCATTACCACTTGTAACCAATGGTATAGGCTTCGGAGAATTATTCCTGAGAATATTCTACGAAGCATTTACCATCATTCTTATTGTTTATGCGAAGTAGAATAAATTTGTTTTTTAATACCCATAATACCGGCCTTATCGGATGATGCCATATCGCCGGAGCCGCGCTTCCGATCATCCAGCACTGTTTATTGCAACTCTTAACCATATCTCTGACTTCGTTTGCGCGCTGGCTATTCCAGATATCATCCCAAGTTTGCACTTTTAAATTTCCCATAGGTTGTTTCTGATTCATTCCATTACAAGCTAAAACATCGCCCCAAGGATCCAGAAAGAATCCGTTTTGGCCCATCTCGCAAGGAAGAAAACGCGGATTGCCTTTTATGTAATTAATAAGCCCATAATTAAAATATGCCCTAAACCAATCTTTAGGTTTTTTTGATTTAAGAAGCGAATTTATTAATTTTGTAAACTCTGCGCAAACTTTATCTTTATCTTCAATGCGGTTATCCCATTTTTGGAAATAATGAGAATTATGCAAAGTTGCTGTAGCGAACTCATAACCTAATTCTCGAGATAAAAGGTACAGTTTGGTAAGATCTGCGCAATTTAAATCCTGAACGGTCATGCCAAAACCAATATCTTTAATTCCCATTTCTCTAAGTTTATAAAGCGTTTTTAATCCGCGGTCAAATCCATCCGGGATTCCGCGGATTGCATCATTATTTTTCTGCATGCCTTCGATGCTGATACGGATTCCGATATCCGGATAACGTTTACAGAGAGCAAGAATCCTGTCGGTAAAATATCCGTTAGTGCTGATAACCACTCTTTTTGCTTTCTGTCTTAAAGCTTCAACTATCTTGGGTAAATCTTGACGCACAAATGGTTCTCCTCCTGTAATATTACAGAAAAACATCGCTGGTAGTTTTTCGATTACATCCAACCCGATTTCTTCGGAAGCACTCGTAGGATGGTTCCACACATCGCACATGTTGCAGCGGGCGTTACATCTGTAAGTTATAATTATAGAGCCGTGGAGTTTAAGCTTCATTTTCTAGCCATTAACACTATTTCCAACATTATCATTTCTTGAGAATCAATATTTCTGAATTTCTTGCTCAAAGATGGTTTTATTTTCTGTAAATAATTCTCGCTGACTACGGCGAGTGGTTTTATTTCTACATGATGCCAACCATTTTCTTCTAATATTTTTTTATATTCAGAAGCCCTAATCCTATTCGGAGAACCTTTAAATTTAAATAAATCATAAAATAAATTATTATATCTATAAATGTTCAAAGGATCCCTGTCTCTAATCCAAGTTGTATGGGTTTTTAAATCGATTAGGGCAATTAAACAAGATCCAGTATTCAAAACCTCTCCTAATTCATAAATAACCTTGGGCACATCTTTGAAATGTTCAAATGCGGCTTGGCTAAATACAATATCTACCTTTTCTTGGATTTTCGACGGATTAAATAGAGGATCGACTATATGCCGTAGCCGCTGACCATTTCCCGAAAGACATTTCAACAGCTCATCTCTCAAATTATTCATATCGGCATCAGGGAATTTTGTTTTTAATTTGTCTAATAATCTATGATAAAATATTGTAGGAGTCTGTTTAAGCAAATAATGTACATCTATGGCGACATATTTCTTCGCCCCCATGGCTAAAAGTATCAAACCGATACCCAAATCCGGGCCTGACCCGAGTTCAAAAATAACCTTATCCTCTACTGATTCTTGAGTATATCTAGAAAGATACCCTAACCATCCATCCACAACCTTAAAATCATAATCTATTACTCGATCTATATCTTTTGACGAAAACGTTCTCGGGGTACGATAACCAACTACGCGGTGAC
>VGKN01000243.1 GCA_016867055.1 Candidatus Omnitrophota bacterium | reverse complement strand
CAGGGATCGCTCAAGCATAAGGTCTTTTTTGGAAAAATAATTTATCAATTCCTGAATCTGTTTTGCATCTGTTAATCGAGCCTTTCTAATCATTCTATCTATTGACCATCCCTTCTGTCGGGCTTGACGCAGAGGCATAGGGTTTCTTAGGAATTCTTCCGGATAGATATGCCAACCTTCCGCTTTCTACCGCTAGTCTCATAGCATAAGCCATTTTTATTGGATTCTTAGCAAGGGCGATTCCCGTATTCATTAAAACTCCATCCACCCCCAGTTCCATTGCAATTGTAGCATCTGAGGCAGTTCCAACTCCTGCGTCCACAATAACAGGCACCTTAACTGCCTCAAGTATAAGTCTTATGTTTAACTCATTTAAAATCCCCTGGCCCGAGCCAATCGGAGCTGCAAGGGGCATAACCGAGGCAGCGCCTACCTCTTCAAGTTTCCTTGCCATAACAGGGTCATCATTTGTATAAGGCAGGACAATAAAACCCTTCTTTACCAGCTCCTTTGTTGCAGAAAGTAGTGCCTCGGTGTCAGGCATAAGGGTTTTTGGGTCTCCTATTACCTCCAGTTTAACCATATTTGAAAACCCTGCTTCTTGAGCCAGATAGGCGGTTCTTATCGCCTCTTTTTTGGTAAAACAGCCTGCGGTATTTGGCAGGATTGTAATTTTTTTAGTGTCAATATAATCTAAAAGGGACTCGCCCTTTTTTGACAGGTTTACCCTTCTAACTGCAACAGTAACTATCTCAGCACCAGAGGTTTCTATTGCCTTCTTCATAGTTTTAAAATCAGGGTACTTTCCTGTCCCAACCAAAAGCCGGGATTTAAAAATTTTCTTTCCTAAAACTAACGGTTTATCCTCAAATTTCATTTTTTATCTGCTGCAATCTCTGCCAGAATCCAATTTGCGCCCTCACTCTATCTTTGTCCCTTTTGCAACAACTACAATCCCGGATTCAGTTACAGTAAATCTCTTTTTATCCTTGTGCAAATCATAACCTATCTCTACATTCTGTGGTATAAAAACATCTTTATCAATTATCGCCCGTTTTATCTTTGAATATCTTCCTACATTTACACCTTCCATTAGGATAGAATCATACACCTCTACATAACTGTTTATTCGCACATTGGGTGAGAGTATGGAGCGTTGCACCCTTCCGCCACTTATTATACAGCCCTCGGACACAAGCGAATCAAGCGCTATGCCTAATCTTCCACCACTTTTCTCCTGGGCAAAGACAAATTTTACAGGTGGGCATTGCTCCTGATACGTCCTCATAGGCCATTCCTTATCGTATAAATTAAATACCGGGTCAACCTGCACAAGGTCCATATTTGCTTCATAATAGGCGTCAATGGTTCCGATATCTCTCCAATATTTTGCCTCTTTCTTATTTTCGTCTTTAAAATTATATGCGAAGATTCTCCTTCCCTTTTTTATCATTGCAGGGAATACGTTTTTTCCAAAATCATGACTTGAACTGGTATTTCTTGCATCAAGCGTAAGTTCATCCTTTAGCACCTCTGTATTAAAAAGATATATTCCCATAGAGCCGTAAACCAGATTAGGGTTATCTCTAAGGGGCTTAGGATGGTGAGGTTTTTCGGTAAAATTTTCAACCCTTGATAAATCATCTGTCTCAACCACACCTAACTGAGACGCCCTTTCCTTTGGGAGTTCCACCACGCCGACAGTTGCCTCAGCATTATTTTCCCTATGAAATTTTACCATCTCAAAATAGTTCATCTTGTATATATGGTCTCCTGCTAAGATAAGGACAAGTTCAGGCTGTTCCATCTCTATAGAGTAGATGTTCTGGTATATTGAGTCTGCAGTTCCCTGATACCAGCGGTCATCTATCCTTTGCTGGGCAGGAATAATATCTATGTATTCCCCAAGATCACCTGAAAATACACTCCAACCCATTCTTATATGCCTGTCAAGGGAGATAGATTTATACTGGGTGAGGATATGTATTCTCCTAAGACCTGAGTTTATACAATTTGAAAGAGTAAAGTCTATAATTCTATATATACCGCCAAAGGGTACAGCAGGTTTTGCCCTGTCACGTGTTAAGGGAAATAGTCTTTCTCCCTTTCCACCAGCCATTATGAATGTGCAGACCTTAGTAGCCATTTCACTTGATTAAATGATCGTTGATTATATCAATTATCCCTTTTCTTATCATCATTACTGCAATTGCGGTTAAGAGAATATCTGCAACCTTAGAAAACGCCCTTGTTCCGCCAACCCCCATTACCTTAATCACTATATCCGATTTTGAGAAAATAAACCATATAACCAGCATATTAATAATAAATGCTGCTAATGTTGGCAAAAGTCCGTATGCATCTATCATCACAAGGCTTGTGGTTAATACTGCTGGTCCAGTAATAAGAGGTGTTCCTAAAGGGAATATACCCACATCAGAGGTAGTTTTTCGTCTCTCCCGCCCTTCTGGTAAAAGTAAATTCACTGATAAAATTAAAAGAAGTATTCCACCCGCAATCTTAAAATCTGCAACAGAGATACCCATTATCATAAAGATTAACTTTCCGATAAGCATAAATGCAATTGCTATCACAGTTGCCGTAACTATGGAATTTATAATAACCTTATGGCGTTCCTTTTTAGAGAGTTTCTCTGTCAAAGAGATAAAAAGTGGCAAAACACCCAACGCATTTACCGCCACAAATATAGATATAAAACTTAATATATAAGGCTTAATTTGAAACATAGTTAAAAAATTATAATAAATAATCCTTAAAAAAGCAATGAAAAATTAGGGAGTAGGCATTGGCGGGAAGCTATGCTAATAGTCTTTGCGGGCAGCGTATGCAAAGTGTAAGAAGTAATTATGCCAAAAACTTTCCGTAGAGTTATATTGATTTTCTCCAAGAAAGAAATCAATAAGAAGTTCTCTTAGACGGGTAAGCTCCTTTAGTTTTGCGTAATTCCTGATTCCATCTACCGTTAATCCGATTAATTCCAGCGTCCGTTCAAACGCCTTGAGGGAATAGTCAGTATTATTCCTTGAGCGCCAGCTAAGGCTGCGCTCTACCTCGCTTCCGATATTGGCCATCTGTTCAATAAATGATAGTTGTCTCCAGCGGCCGCCTGCAAGATTTTTATGCTCGTATTTCATAGCTTAATCCTCTTTGCGACAATTTCAATTATCTTCTTGCGTATCTGTTCATCAGCAACACCCCGGTTTCTATTACCTTGCGAAGGCCGTATGTTAATAATAGAATCAAACTCAACAAATTCTTCACCCTTCATCTCCGGATAGAGATTAATTCCCCAAAGATTATTCTGCTTTGAGCCCTCGCTTAA
>VGKN01000242.1 GCA_016867055.1 Candidatus Omnitrophota bacterium | reverse complement strand
TACTTGAGGAAGCCGCAAGAAGTCCTGTTAATAGAACATTCTGAAAAACTTCAATGGGCGTAAGATGTTTACGAATGAGCCTAAACTTTAATAACTCAGAAATCACTGCACTTATTAATCCCACTGTCAAGAAACAGAAATTTGTATCCAAGGGACACATCATTCCAAGAAAGTATATCCAGAGCACAGCCCCTATAATCAATACAGCCACCACGCCATAGAGGAAATCCCATTTAAGTCTTGAGAGGGGTGAACCCCGCTCCTGCACGTAGGGGCGGGGTGAAATCTTAGGCAAATCAAATCGCCTAATCTCATCGGGCATTGCCCTTTGTTCTTTGCTGCTACGATATCTGCCAAAGAGCCTGCCAAAAAAGGCTACCATCAAAGCAAGAAAAAGACTACTTACAACAACCAAATAAACTTTTACTAAGGTAAAATGCTTCTTAAGAAATGTTATCCTGCCAAATTCAAGATCAAAATATAGCGCCCCGGACACCTGCTTGGTGCCTTCTTTTAGACTTGCTTCCATTGGATTGTACCATACTGGTTTAACCACCGCTGGATTGACCGCCATTGGACTTATGACAAAAACAACCTCTTTAAGGCTTCCTATTGTGTTCCAATTAATAAGCTCACGTATAGAATTCCATCCGGGCTTAAGATTAAGCGGAATGGTCTGTATATCTATTGCTCCTTTAATCTCCAGCTTCACTGAAACCTGCTCTATTTGATCTTCATTTAGCACTCTTACGCCTGCCCTCACCATATCCACAGTATCTGCTCTCAGGGTTGAGGGATAACCCTTTGTCCAAACACCTATAATTGATCCTCCGGGTACGGAGTAATCAAACTTCAATATTTCTTTCTGGATGATTTCATCCGTGGCGTGAGTTAGTTTGCCTTGTCCTGGGCCAATGTTAAACACTCCCTTCTCGCCAGCATCCAAAAGGCTAAAGGAGAACCTCTCCTCGGCTGCCTCCACTGTAACGGAAATAGTCGTTAGAACAATTAGCATTGATGCTACAAAATAGCCAAGGAGAAAACACCTGCTCCGCCACATAATAATTCGCCCAGTCATCTTATATTTCCCAATAGGTTACTTTAATCATTAAAAATCACTCCTGCACCAAAATTCCATTTTGGTCTATCGTTTTTTAAGGTAAAAAATGAATTTTTATTATAGCATATTATTGTATTTGTTGAAAAAAATTTAATCTAGCAAATATATGGTTATGCCCCGTATATAGAAAACCCTTCAGCTTAATCGCCAAAGGGCTTAAAGCAAACTGTCTGCCCGAACTGGACGCCAGACGAAGTTCAGGCTGCCAAGAGATACCGCTACTTGTGAAACTTTACATACGCAAAGACAAAGGTGGATTTATCTATTTAGGTGAACCGCCTAGCTTAAAACTAACAAATTAACCCACCTCGACAACTTCTTTAAAATGCGCACCTTTATTATCCACTATACTAGTACTGCTCCACCTTCCTTTTTCGATATCTTCATAGTGAATAATTAATTCATAAGTTTGCCCCTGAGCTAAGGAATTGTAATCTAAAAAATATTGTTTAGTTTTATCTGCGTCTCCGGAAGCAGTGATAGCTTTATCGTTGCAATACGGCGTTATGCTTACTCCACGTTCTTCGTTTGAACCGCAAACTGTAATTTTTGAAAATTTAAATACGTATTTATCATTTCGATCATTGCTGTTATCTATTCGCACGACATCATTCACTATAATATTAAGGGCAGGACTTTTACCTATATTCTTCAATTTTAAATTATTGTCAATACCTATAATGGTTATTATCGGCTTTACAGTAATTTTAATTTGTTTTGCTGTTAAATCAGCTAACCTTTTAGTTTCAAGCGAATACCACAATAAAATACCCGCTGTAATAGCAAGAATTATAACGCTCACTAACTGAACAGTACTACTCCCCATCTCTCCTTCTTTGCTGATTCTTACTGCATTCAGGGTTGCACTTATTTGCTCAAGCTTATCTCCTTGGGCTTTAAACAGCTGACTATAAGCATCTATTTGTCTCTGGATATTTACTTTCATTGATAATATGTTTATGAGTGCAAAAACCGCTACTAATAACAAGAAAATAGCTATAATACATATGATTATTTTATAAAATTTTTTATGCATAGTATCTATCGTTTAGGCGAATAGTAAATTAATCCGCAATCTTATAATAGGCGTTTCTACCCTTCCCAACAAGTACAATCAGCTTTGCGTCTATCAACTTGGAAATCTCCTTCAGCATTGCCTGGCGCGTTATACCAAACATATCCCTTAATTCTTTATTGCTAACCTTGCCTTTCTCTTGGATTCGCTCCAAGATCTTTATCTGCTTCTGGGTTAATTCTATTCTTTCCTCATCCTCTATCTTTGGAGAAAGCCCAATTTTCTTAATAAAGTCTTTGACCTTGTCTATAGAATATAAAACGCCATCTGTAAAATACTCAAGCCACTTGGTGATATCGCCCTTGTCTGTCTGGGCTGTCTTTAGCGCTGCGTAATATGCGGCTCTATTTTCATCATAAAAATCATCAAGCGCAAAGAATCTGCGATGGTCAAAGCCGCTTTTATATAATACGAGTGAAGCCATCAACCGGGCTGTTCTGCCATTGCCATCAATAAACGGATGAATCCTTGCAATTTCGTAATGGACAATACCAGCAAGAATTACGGGGTTAATCTCTTTTATCTTATTGGAATTTAACCAATCCAAAAACTCTGATACCAACCGCGGCACATCCTTATGTTTCGACGGCATATACTCTACGACTTCCTTAAACCTTGTTCCGTCAAAGATGCGCTTGCCTATAAAAACCGCCCGGTCTCTCAAAACACCGCAATATTTTTGATATCGCAGGGTGCCGAAAGTCAAGGTCTCGTGGATTTTGAGAAAGAGTTTGACGTCTATTATTTTCTTATCTGCGTATTCGGGAATTGAATCTAATACTTTGAGGTAATTCAAAACCTCATCCTTATCTTTTGCCGTAGCCGTAATATCTTTATTCTCTGCTAAGTCAGCAACCTGACCTAGTGTTAAATTATTCCCTTCAATACTCGTGGATGAATGGGCGTTATGGATACGGGCTTCTTTTCTTAGCTTCAATTCCCATTTAGGGATAAGCTTTGCCTGCTCAATAACCTCTCTGCCCGCCATAATCCGGGAGATATTGTTAAGAATTTTATTGGTAATCGTGTATTTCGGCTCAAACGGCATAGCAGTAGGAATTTCACCCCGCCATTTTGGAGTAGTAGTGGTTGTTCGTCCGCCAAAATGGCGGGGTTAATTCAGCCAGACAACTTACGTCGGCCTCCGGCTTCC
>VGKN01000241.1 GCA_016867055.1 Candidatus Omnitrophota bacterium | reverse complement strand
ATCCTGATGATATCAATGGTTATGATTGGGCAGATGTTGCAACTTTGTTAGGACTGGATGAGGAGCTATTAAAAGAGGCAAGGCTACTTCTTGAGACTGATTTATCCGAGAATCAAAGATTTGGAATTTTGACTGCTATTGGTAGATTGTTTAAGGTTAGCAGGAAATTATTTAATCGCACTGTATCAGAAAGCGCAGGGTATTTAAAGGGCTCCAAATCAATATCATTGAGAGAACTTATTAATTCAACGACTGAAAAAAGCGATATTTTTGGCATTGGCATAGACCATGATTCGCCTGTTTGTATTCAAGCTGTTATAGATATGATTCCCTTGTTGGTAGAATCTGGTTATAAAACTGTTTTTATAGAACATTTTCCACCAGAATCAAAGGAACTCCTTTCAGATTCTTTAAATGATTGGATTAGAGAGGGAGGCGACTTCAGTAATTATAAGGAAAAAATCTTAACAAGGGAAAAATATAAGAGGTTAAATGAGTATATAAATGATCTAATCCAAACAAGTGCAGAAGTTCTTAAGCTTGAAGATTATCTTACCCTATTAAAAAGCTTTCTTGAGGCAGACTTGAAGATAGTTCCAATAGATACAAGAGATATTGGATATGTTTTAACCAAAGACCTTTCTAGTACTGAGACAACTTCAGCAGAAGCGCTTGATACTTATATGAAAGAGCATAACATAACGGAGGCAGTTGTTGTTTATGGCTCTGGTCATCTACAAGGTTCTGGACTCAATCTAAGGACCGAGTTAGAAAGAAGGAAAAGAATCGTGTTTACTGTAGATATTATACCAAGCAACAATGACTATCCATTAACTGATGTAGTTTTAAGAAACGCTGGACAGGTAGATTCACTAATTATTGCTGATGTTAGGAAAAGTCCAATGCATAATATTGCTCATGGGTATTCAAATGGAGATGCGCTTGTTATTATTGGAAGCGGTATGGTTAATAAACCCTATGAGTTTTACTACAACCTTGGATGTGCCCATGCTAAGTTAGGCAACCACGCTGAAGCCATTGATGCATACCAAAAAGCCCTTGCGCTTGAGCCCGAAAATGCCTTAGCCCGGCAGGGGCTTATTGCCTCATACATAGAGCTTGCCAAAGCTTACACTACAGCAGGTAAGCATGCTGAAGCAATCACAATATACAAAAGGATTCTTGAATTAACCCCTGGGGATGAGAAAGCCCAAGAAAGCCTTATTGCTGCTTATAAATCATATGGTAATCTCTGTTATAACTCAGATAGGTATGAAGAGGCGATAGAAGCGTATAATAATTATCTAAGGTTTGAGCCCGATGATATTGTCATATTAAAAGTCCTCGGCCTTGCCTACGGCAAGATAGGTAAGTGGGCTGAAGATAGAGATGCACACCTAAAGGTTATTGAACTTAGCCCACAGGATGCAAGCGCCCACTTCAATCTTGGCGTCGCATATACCAACTTAGGTAATTACGCCGAAGCCATTAATGCATATCAAAAGGCTCTTAACCTTAATCCAGATGATCCAAATACCCACTACAACCTTGGCTTTGTATACGCTAACTCAGGTAAGTATAACGAGGCTATTAATGCATACCAACAGGCTATTAAGCTTAACCCCCGATATGCAAAAGCCTACTACAACCTCGGATTTATCTACGTTAAATTAGGCAAAAATGACCAAGCCATTGAAGCATATAAAATGGTTATTAGTATTGCCGGAGCCGGGGATCTTGCCTCTTCAGCCCAGCAACAAATTGATTTATTAAACACCCAACCAGCCATCCTGCCTGTATTACGCGATGAAGAGGAATCTAAGAAAGCAAAGATAACATCCCTACTTCCGGGACACCGCTTTATAGAGATTACCCCTTCATTACAAGGATTTATTATCTCTGAGATAAATAACTATCCCAACCTGACACCGGCTCAGCAGGAATTTATAGCAAGGCATGTAATACGCGTTCTCCTTGCAATTGATATAACCAGCTCAGATGGGGCTATGATGTTTGATAGCGCTATAGCTGATAATCCCTCCTTGCCAAATTTCCTGCATCCTCATGAATCAGTGGCGATTTGGGTGAGTCTAAAATATATCTTAAGAACTTCTTTAAGAAGTATTGAGGATTTAAAGTCAAATAACCCTCAAGATATTCAACAGCTTATCAGGGCAGTTGTAGCAAAAGAGGCCTCCAAGGCTGAATTTACACCAGAGGCAAAAACCATTGCCATTCAATTATTACAGGCTTATGACCCAACTTATAAATATAATCTTGAATCCTTAGGCGACCCGCTCAATGACATTATACTGGTTAGAGTTCCAGAGGAGGGTGATCAAGGCTGGGCATGGGGGGGTGGAACAATAAATCTTAATGCCATCGCTAATTCTTTTCCCCTGGGAGGCAATAACCATTTAAGAACAGCGCTGTGTGTATTACATGAAAAAATCCATAATTTTATTCACGACTTATCAGGATTGGGACCACCCATGGACTCCGCGAGTTCTAACCAGCAGTTTTGTGAGATTGTAACGACAGCAATACAGTTTCTATGCGCAAGGAAGGCAGGAGTTAATACCTCAATTGTAAGAGAGATGAGTTATTGGGGGGGCGGAGCAAGAGACCTGGTAGTCATTTTAGATGATTTAAAAGAAAGAGGTATATTTGACTGGGAGCAAAAAGAGGACAGGATACAGCTCTATAAGATGGCAGGGCTTGGAGATTTATCGCCGCTCCTTAGACTTTATGCGGAAGCAAACGGCATAAAGCTCTCGGCACTACAGGAGCATTTTGACCTTGCGCGCAATGGCTTCTTATATTCTTTACAAACCGATCTAATGGCTCCGCTAAAAATGGCTAAGTTTACGTTAGAAAGCGTAATGCTGGGCCTTCGCCGCGTAGTAGAGAAGCAGCCACCTGCACCAAGTGGATTGCCCCAGTTACCTACCTTGCCAGCCGTAGCAGGAGGTGTTGTTTCTACCGGGCAAGCTGATGCTACTAGCTTATACCAAAGCGGCATTGCCCTTGCTGAATCGGGAAGGTATGATGAAGCCATTACAGAATTGATAAAGGCTATTAACCTTGACCCTAACTATGTGTTAGCATACAACAGTTTAGCTGACATCTATTTTAAATTAGGAAGATTTGCTGAGGCAATTGCAATATACAAAAGGATTCTTGAGTTTGCTCGCCATGATGAAGCCAAGAAAAGCCTTATTGCCGCCTATATATCATACGGCAATCTCTGCTATAACTCAGATAGGTTTGAAGAGGCAATTGAAGCGTATAATAATTATCTAAGGTTTGAGCCCGATGATATCGTCATATTAAAAGTCCTCGGCCTTGCCTACGGCAAGATAGGTAAGTGGGC
>VGKN01000240.1 GCA_016867055.1 Candidatus Omnitrophota bacterium | reverse complement strand
GACACCCATCTACGCATAAAGGCTTTTTGCAATGTATACACCTTAGGGCCTCCGCTAACGCCTGCTCCTTAGTAAAACCCAAAGCCACAGATTCAAAATCCTTTATCCGCTCAT
Source organism: Candidatus Omnitrophota bacterium (assembly GCA_016867055.1). The sequence continues at coordinate 3,263 of VGKN01000240.1, read as the reverse complement.
CTGGTTTCCTATTTGGCATCTTTTGACGCTCAGCCATTTGTCTACCCCTTTAAAACGCAAGGTGCAAAATGGAAAGCGTAAAGTTCAAGTGCAAAACTTTTGGTCTTGAGTTTTAGTTTTACGCTTTGCGTTTTGACTTTTAAACTTTTAGAAATATGCTCATAGTCTCTTTTCGTTAGAAATTCTCTCTAAATCTATAAACAATTTAAGTCTCTTTGACAACTCGTCAAAGTCTACCAGATGGCCATCAAACTCGGGTCCATCCACGCAGGCAAATTTTGTCTTCTCATCCACCCTTACACGGCAAGAACCACACATACCTGTTCCATCTACCATTATAGAATTAAGGCTCACTATAGTGTGAATTTTATACGGTCTCGTCAGTTCTGAGACCGCTTTCATCATAATTATAGGTCCTATTGCATAAACAAGGCTGGGTTTTTCTTTTTCAATGATTTCTTTTAACACATCTGTTACCAATCCTTTTCTTCCATACGAACCATCATCCGTAGTAATATACATTTCTTTAGATATTACCTTAAGTTCATTTTCAAGTATCAATAAATCTTTAGATCTTGCACCTAGTATAGATATTATTTTATTGTCTGCCTCTCTAAAAGCCCTTGCCACAGGATACATCTCGGCAATTCCTACACCGCCACCGACCAAAACAATCGTTCCATATTTTTTTATCTCTGTCGGCCTTCCCAGGGGTCCGGCGAGGTCTGAAATATTATCGCCCTTTTTAAGTTGGGCTAATTTTTTGGTAGTTAACCCGACCTGCTGGAATATAATTGTTATATTACCCTCCTCTTTTGATTTATCCGCTACAGTCAGGGGTATCCTCTCTCCCTTTTCGTCCACCCTTAACATAACAAACTGTCCAGTAAGCGCCTTCCTTGCAATTTGAGGGGCAAATACCTCTATTTTATTTACGCCTCTGGCAATAGCCTGGTTTGATATAACTTTAAATAGGTTTTCTTCCATCAGAACTTAAAATTGATTTTCCCATTCAGGTCATCTGTTAAATCTACAATATAGCCGTCTGGATTTGACCTGCTTATTATAATACCGGATGTGTCTTGTAAACTGTTCAACAATTTTAATCCCCTTTCTGCCCCCAGCACAAATATGGCGGTGGAAAGGGCATCAGCAGTTGTGCAATCCTTTGCAATAATCGTAACGCTCATAGGAACTCCTTCTATAGGATAACCTGTTTTGGGATTAACTATATGAGAATATTTTTTTTCCTCTATGATAACAAACCTTTCATAATCTCCACTTGTTGCAACTGCTTTATCATTTAACTCTATTTTTGAAACCAACTTTTTTCTATCGCGTGGATGTTGAATACCTACGCTCCAGACTAAATTGTTGACTTTACCCCCAAGACAGTATAGGTCTCCTCCTGCATCAACAATTGCACTTTTTATACCCCTTTTCCTTAAAACCGCTATTGCCCTATCAACCGCATAGCCTTTGGCAATTCCACCCAAATCTATCTTTATAGAATTATTTAAAAAGGACACCGTCTCTTTCTCCTCATCTAAAACTATTTTATCAAAACCAACATTTTTTAAAGTCGCCTTTATCCTTTTCTCGTCAGGAATTTTTAAGATGGCTTTATTTCCAAATCCCCATAACTCCAGGATTGGTAAACAGGTTATATCAAAAGCCCCCCTTGAAAGTTTTCCAAGCTCAATAGATTTTTTTATCAGTTCAAAGGTCTCCCTATGTACCTTAATGGGTTTTGTTTTATTCTTTAAATTATTTATTTTATAGATGTCGCTTTCTTTATTATACCTACTTAAAATAGTCTCAAGATAAGCTATTTCACCGAATGCCTCATTTACTGCAAACTCTAATTCTCTTTTAGTTTCTCCATTTACAGTTATGTTCACCACAGTTCCTAAAAGTAATCTTGTCTCTTTGACAGTTAATAAAGGTTTTGAACAACCAATACCTAAGACTAATGAAATAGCGCTAATAAAAAAAAGAATTTTCTTATGCATATATTTTTTGAAATTCTGTTTTAGTCTTAGAGTTTTACTTAAGATTACCCTAATTTAGTCTTAAACCTCTTCAATCTAACAATTTAATAATTTTTTTAACATCCACAAATTTATTTACCAAGTCCATAACAACCTTTGTCTTTTTCCTATCCTCAGGCTTTATCTTAACTGTAAGGTCATGAACCTCTGAGGCAACTGAATAGGTGTCCTTTTGAGAAAGTAAAATAGGGATGCCTGAGTTCTCAGCAAGACGCATTATAGAATTATGTGGTATTATTCCGCCACTCAGTATTATCCCCGAGACTTCACATTTTCTTTTTAATCCAATTGCACTACAGGAAAGGGCAGTAAGCAGTAAATCTTCCCTGTCCCCGGGTGTTATTAAAAGACTTTTTTCTCCTATATAGTTTAAGGCATCATGGGGCTCCATTGCACCTACAATCACTTTATTTACTATCCTGTCCAGATTCTTTTCTCCTGAAAGAACCTGAATTCTCAATTCCTCTTTAATTTGCCTCATCGTTGGCAAAGTAAGATATTGTTTATACGGTATCACCCCTAAAACCCTAAGCCCATTTCTTAAAAGTCCTTTTCTTACAAAGCGATTAACTTTTTTGAACTTCTCAGGTAAGACCTTATTTATTATCACCCCGAGAATCTCAACATTCTCTTTTTCAAACAGTGCTTTGTTAAGGACAATTTCATCTATAGGCCTTCCTATTCCACCGCTAGATACAATTATTACCTTTGCATCCAGAAGTTTTGCAACCGTTGCATTTGAAAGGTCAAATACTGAGCCTACGCCAGCATGGCCGGTGCCTTCTATTATAACAAGGTCTTTATTTTTCGATACCTTTTCAAAGGATTTTTCTATTTGTCTAACAAGAGATTCTTTTTTTGGTTTCTCAATATATCTTTCTGTAAAACCTTTTTCAATGGCTATAGGACTCATATCCTTTATATTGATTTTTATTCCAAAGATATCATCTATTAGGACTGAATCTTCATCCACCTTATAGCCCTGTTCAATTAAATATCTTTGGCCTATCGGTTTAATAAAACCTATCCGTTTAAAATATTTCCTAAGGCATGAGATAAGCCCAAGGCATACCGTGGTTTTTCCATCGTTCTGCATTGTGGCTGCTACAAATATCTTTTTTGGCATCCTATTTTTCCTTTCCTTTATCTTTTATTCTCGACCTGTTTTTAAATGTACCCATTTCAACCGCATAAGTTAAATTCATCAATTGG
>VGKN01000239.1 GCA_016867055.1 Candidatus Omnitrophota bacterium | reverse complement strand
GGGTGAAGAAAAATCCCTATCAATCCGCTAATGCGGTCTTAGAAGACGTCATTACTGAATCACCCACCATTAAGACATTTGTCCTTCGGCCAGAGGTTGGTTTTGGCTTCAATACAGGCCAGTTTATTGAACTATCCTTAAACGGCTCTGGAGAGGCACCATTTACCCCTTCCTCTGATCCAGGAATTAAAGAGAAGATTGATATTACAATTATGTCTGTGGGTAGACTTACCTCAAAACTTCATCAACTTCAAAAAGGAGAGGTTTTAGGTATAAGGGGTCCTTATGGCAAGGGCTATCCCTTAAATGAATTTAAAGGCAAGAATATTCTTATTGTGGGTGGTGGCGTGGGGCTTGCTCCGCTTCGGTCTCTAATTTATTCCCTGTTATCAGACACTACTTTCTATAAGAAGATATATCTACATTATGGTGCAAAGACGCCACAGGATATAATCTATAAGGATCAGATTAATACGTGGAAAAGCAAGATTGACATAGAATTGAGCGTGGACAAGGCAGACGATATCTGGAAGGGCCGCGTTGGCGTGGTAACTACCCTTTTAAATGATTTTAAGGAAGATATTAATAATACCATAAGCATTGTCTGCGGACCACCCATAATGATGAAATTTACTACATTTAAATTGCTTGACATTGGTTTTAAGCCATCGGGTATATATCTATCCATGGAAAAGAATATGTCCTGTGGAATTGGGAAATGTGGTCATTGTCGCATAGGAAGATATTATGTTTGTAAAGACGGTCCTGTGTTTACGTATGATAAGATAAAGGATATGCATGATTTATGGGAGTAATCTAGTTATAGAGTTCTTTGAGTTCATAGAGTTATTCGGTTAAAACCCAACAACTCAAGTAACTCAATAACTCTATAACTCAAGTAACCTAATAAGTTATGAAGCGATTATTTATTGACTTAGAGGTCTGCGCAACATGCAAGGAATGCAGTGCCGTTTGTGGTTATTTCTACCACCCGCACAATAACGGGGTAGATAATCTACGCGAGTTCGCCACATTCGTAACAGTATGCAGAAAGTGCGAAGAGGCTCCCTGTGTAAATTCCTGTTATCATAGTGCACTTGAGAAACAAGAGGACGGGGTATTAAAGAGATATGTAATGCGATGCACAAGTTGCAAGGCCTGCACAATTGCCTGTCCATTTGGCGTAATTCTTCCTGAATTTATTCCTTATATACTATCTAAGTGTGATTACTGTGTGGGCCAAAAAGAACAAAGGCTTCCGGAGTGCATAAAAAGCTGTCAACATAAGGCTATTGAGATAAAAGAGGTGGAAGAAGACCCCTCCAAAAATATCTTTTTTGTGGGAGACAGTCTTGCAGTGCATTCAAGGAAATGGTTTAAAGAGGATATTCCGGTAAAGAGATGAGGTCTTTAGTAGGATATTTATATTTGTATCAAATTACATTAAAATAACGAGGTTAATCCTAAATTGATGTATACAATAACTAATACAAATGTACCAAATGTCTAGCAATGATAAAATGGATAATAACTTTAAGCCCAATTTACTTCTTCGCTATCGGTGCTCGTCACATTCGGCTTAACTTCTCCTACAAGCACCCCCAACCCCTTAGAGGGGTTAGCAAAGAGGTAGCCTAGGGAGAAGTTTTGCCTCATAGACTTGTTCCTGCGCTTCCGTATGCTCATTCGTAAACTTGGGCTTAGGTGTAAATTTACTTAATGCGTTTGTATTATGTTATTTGCTCACGAGGAGGTCTAACAGGGTGAAATATCTATTTTATTATCTGGTTTTTCCAGGGTTTTTGTTTACGACTGTTTTGGGTTTTCTTAGTTCTTGGCTTGACAGGAAAATAACTGCCCGCGTTCAGTGGAGAAAAGGGCCGCCGCTTTTACAGCCGATATATGATTTTATTAAACTCCTGGGAAAGGAAACTATCATACCGATAGGCGCGCCACGGTTTTTATTCTTAACATTGCCCCTTGTCGGTCTTGCATCTGCAGTTTTGGTTTCAACGATGAACTGGATAGCTCTCTTTGACACCAGAAGCGGTTTTGTAGGAGATTGGATAGTTGCTATCTATCTTTTAGCAATTCCCGCTATTATGCTTATCATTAACGCATTAGCATCGGCTAATCCCTTATCTAGCGTGGGTGCCTCAAGGGAAATAAAACTTTTATTGGCGTATGAGTTACCTTTTGTAATAGCCTGCCTTGTTCCTGTAATAAAGGCTCATTCCATAAAACTTGGAGAGGTTATAGGTTTTCAGGCTTCAAATGGAATTGTGCTTTTCTCGGTATCCGGAGTAATAGCATTCATAATAGCCCTTTTATGCACCCAGGCAAAACTCGGTCTTGTACCCTTTGACATGGCTGAGGCAGAGACAGAGATTATGGCAGGTGCATATATTGAATTCTCAGGTTGCGTGCTTGCAATTTTTAAACTGACCAAGTTTGTTATGTTTGTGGCAAGTCCTGTATTTTTGGTTTTGCTGTTTATGGGAAACAGGATTAATGGAGTGCTTGATTTTCTAATCGTGTTATTAAAATATCTTTTGATACTGGTTCTTCTGGTGTTGATAAGAAATACAAATCCAAGACTTAGGATAGACCAGGCAGTAAGATTCTTCTGGGGACTGATAACATTATTAGCAATACTAGCAGCGACATTGGCGTTATTGGGTTATTGAGTTTATAGAGTTATTAAGTTAAAACCCAAACAACTCAGGTAACTCTAGTAACGCAAGTAACTAAAAATATGGATATCAAAACCAAGGCGTTACTAAAATCAATCTGGGTTTTTCATACGGCGTGCTCTCCCTGCAATAACTGCGATATTGAGATATTGGATGTTTTAACCCCGCGTTATGACGTGGAGAGATTCGGAATCCAGTTGGTCGGAAGCATCCGTCATGCGGATGTGCTTCTTGTATCAGGGATCCCAAATTACAAGACAGCCAAAAGGTTAGAGCATATTTATAAACAGGCAGCCCAGCCCTGCCTTGTGGTGGCTATAGGAACCTGTGCTATAGGAGGGAATTTTTTCAGACACTCCTATAATTTCGTTAAACCAGTAGATGAGATAGTGCCTGTGGCTGCCTATATTCCCGGATGCCCACCAAAGCCAGAGGCAATTATCATGGGCGTAGTTAAGCTTATAAATTCTTTAAAGGGAAAATAAAATGTCCATATTGGATACGATAAAAAATCAGTTTTCCAAAAATATCTCCGATGTTAAAGAGCATTCCAAGAGACGGATTTATATAACCATTGAACCAAGGGATATTATAAAAGTTGCAGATTTTGTTTTTAAGAATTTAGGTTGCAGGTTTGCAACAGCATCTGGAATAGACACTCCAAATGGTATAGAGATTTTATATCATTTTTCCCT
>VGKN01000238.1 GCA_016867055.1 Candidatus Omnitrophota bacterium | reverse complement strand
CTGAAACAGCATTATCCCTCCCCCCGCAGATATCACGAGATTCTCCCTGTCTTTAAGATTAGCAACAACCTCTTTTTCTCTTTCCCTGAAATAGGCTTCACCAAATCTCTTGAATATATCCGCTATCTTCATATCCTCTGACTTCTCAATAAGTTCATCTATATCAATATGTTCGTATTTTAATCTCTGGGCAACTTCTTTTCCAACAAAGGTCTTACCTGTTCCCATAAAACCAACCAAGACTATGTTTTTCATTACCAATCCCTCTGTTTAAATAAACAGAATACGGAAGTCGGACGACAGAAAACAGAAAGTATCTGTCATCTGTCTTCTGACATCTTACCTCTTATAATCAGAAGTTCTTCAGCTGTCTCAAATACCCCTTAAAATTCCTCTTCATCTCTTCAAGGCTATCGGAGCCAAATTTTTCAAGATATGCGTCTGCCAATATATAACTAACCACTGCCTCTGCCACGATTCCTGCTGAAGGAACTGCGCATACATCAGAACGTATAATCTCGGCCCTTTTTGGTTTCTTCGTTATTATATCTACGCTTATTAAGGGTTTCATCAATGTGGAAATGGGTTTCATATAACAGCGTAATACGATAGGTTCGCCTGTGGTTATACCACCCTCTATACCTCCCGAATGATTTGTCTTCCTAAAAAAACCCTTTTGTTTGGTATAGAATATCTCATCATGGACATTTGAGCCGATATTCTTGGAACTGGAAATACCATTACCTATCTCAACCGCCTTTATAGCAGGGATTGACATCAGGGCTCCTGGTAGTCTTGCCGAAAGCCTCCTATCAGGCTGAGAAAAACTCCCCAATCCTACGCATACACCCTTAGCCACAACCCCAAAACAACCGCCAAGGGTATCACCTCGGGCTCTTATGTTTTCAATAAGTCCTAACATCTTTTGTTCTTTCTTTTTATCAGGACAGTTAAGCAAAGAATTTCTTAAAAGCGCCCTAATCTTATCAGGTGTCTCAATCTTAGATACTTCTATCTTTCCTATTGCCAATACATAACTAAAAATTTCCACCCCAAAGTTCAACAATAATTCCTTGCATATTGCGCCAATAGCAACTCGCGTGGCTGTTTCCCTTGCACTTGAACGCTCAAGAACCAATCCTATATCCTTCAAATTATACTTTAGAACACCTGTTAGGTCTGCATGGCCTGGCCTTGGTGAGGATAGGGATGGAAGTTTATCTATTGAAAAATCCCTATTTTTAATAATAAGCGAGATAGGACCTCCTGCGGTTCTCCCCTTTATCACACCCGACAAAATCTTTACAGTATCTTGTTCAATCTCCTGCCTTTTGCCTCTTCCAAAAAAGTGCTGTCTTCTTTTTAACTCCTGATTTATAAAATCAGTGGATATCCTAAGATTGCTGGGCATACCCTCTAAGATAGCAACCAAGGCCTCTCCGTGAGATTCACCTGCGGTTAATAGTCTTAGCATAATTACCCCCTTTAATGAGCGGACAATTTATGGAGCGCAGCGACGTAAATTGTAGCTCCGAAGTTTCGGAGCGTCTGCGAATTAAATCCTTGACATTTTGCCTTAGAAAAACTGCATCATAGCAAAATGTCAAGGGTCAAATTCAGCCGATATTAAAGTGCCTTATCGAAGAACGACTTATGTCACTTGCACTCCATAAGTCGTGGTTTCATTTGACCTTAATTATAATTTAATCTTCTTACAATTAATATATCCCAAACAAATACGACAATATAGTGTTACCGTACAATATAGACATAACCGCTCCTAATGAAAGATATGGCGCATAGGGAATAAGTTCTACGCCCTTTTTAAGTTTTATTGAGCCGAATATAGGGGCAATAAAAAATGTTAATAAAACAAGTCTCCATCCGATAAACGCACCTATCATTGCTAACAATTTTACATCTCCGCCACCCATACTTTCTTTTTTGAATAAGAAGTTCCCCAATAGTCCAAGAAGATATATTATCAAACCGCCTACCAGTATGCCAAGAAATGAATTAAGAAGCGAATCTATATGAGAATTAGCCCCCTGTATTGAGGGAAAAATTACACTTAAAAAAAATCCCACCGCTATACCGCCAATAGAAAGTCCATCTGGTATTATTCTATGTTTTATATCTATAAAGCTTATCACTATAAGTGTGGATACTAAAATACCATAAACAAAAAATTTTATACTAAAATCAAAAAACCTAAATAAAAAAAACAGCATAATAGCACTCAGGACCTCAACTATTATATAGCGTGGGGATATTTTTCCTTTGCAGTAGCGACACCGCCCAAGAAGCAATATATAACTTATTAGGGGGATATTGTCATACCAGCGGATGGTATTTTTGCAGTGAGGACAGTATGAACGTTTTGTTATAACTGTCTCGCCAAGAGGGATTCTATGTATACATACATTCAGGAAACTTCCTATGACAAGTCCAAATATAAATATTATGGTACTTTGCATCTTGAAAGTCCACTAACCAACGCCCTTCTCATAACGGCAATAGGTGGTTCTTGCTTCATCCAGAGTTTGAAGCTAAGGGCACCTTGAAACAAAAGCATTCCAATGCCATTTGAATACCTAAGGCCCTTTTTCTTTGCAAGGGTTAATAATTTTGTCTCAATAGGATTATACACAAGGTCATATACCATAATACCTTTTTTTAAAATCTGACTATCAACAGGCAAAGGATCAGTTTCCTTTAATCCCAATGGAGTTGCATTTACCACAATATCAAGTCTATCCCTAACTACTTTAAGGCTGTTAACTGGAACTGCCTCTATATAACAGTTTGGAAATATCCTCCTTATATGGGCTTTTAGGTTCTTCGCCTTTTCCTCTATAACATCACATATAAAAATCTCTTTCACCTTAAGTTTACCAAGAGCCGCACAGATAGAGCGGCTGGCACCTCCTGAGCCAATGATTAAAAAAGACTTACCCTTGGGATTAAATCCAGTCCAGATCAAAGACCGTATAAACCCATAGCCATCTGTATTGTACCCGATGAGTTTATCCTTCCTAACCACTACAGTATTTACCGCACCAATAAGGCGGGCTTCCCCTGATAAGGTATCTAAAAATCTTATGATATTCTCCTTATGTGGAACTGTTATGTTTAATCCCCGCATGTTCAGCACCCTTATTGTTCTTACAGCGTCTTTTAATTTGTCGGGTGATATTGAAAAGGCGAGGTATGCGGCGTTTATACCCAGATGCCTAAATGCCGCATTGTGCATTGAGGGAGACAGACTATGCTCAACAGGAAATCCAAATATTCCATAAACCTTAGTTTTTCCATCTATCATAAATTTAACTTGGGACTAATTTATTTATTGCGTTAAGATATGCCTTTATAGAGGCCTCTATAACATCTGTAGAGGAGGACTTTCCCACA
>VGKN01000237.1 GCA_016867055.1 Candidatus Omnitrophota bacterium | reverse complement strand
TGACACATATGGGATTAAAGTGTAAAAACAAAAAAAAGTGATTACAACAAATAAACTTAAAACGCGCCTCATCTCCCAATCTCCTTATTTAAGATTTAATTTTATATACTATCTTTTTGGTCTTTTTTAATCTTCCTTTTTCTGTGTATGCTCAACAGATAAAATCAATTTCTTATACCTTATATCCATTGTTTTTAAATCCTTGGCTACTCGCCCATTATCTTTATAACAACACGCTTTCGCCTTTGACCGTCAAATTCACCGTAAAAAACCTGCTGCCATGGGCCTAAATCAAGCCTGCCGCCAGTTACAGGTAAAATCACTTCATGATGAAACAATATACTTTTTAAATGAGCATCTGCGTTAGATTCGCCTGTGTTATGGTGCCTGTATTCTTTCTTAAACGGTGCCAGCTTCTCTGCCCAATCTAACAAATCCGCTTTTATGCCATCCTCTTCATCGTTTACAAAAACTGATGCAGTGATATGCATTGCACTTACTAAAACAAAACCTTCTTTAATCTGGCTTTTTCTAACTATTGCCTCAATCTCATCGGTTATATTAATAAACTCTTTTTTATTTTTTGTGTTAAACCATAGATATTCTGTCAGCGTTCTCATAACCTACCTCCGATTTTTAAGTTGTATAAAATATCTACCCTTAAGAGTGCAATGATTTCGCATATTGTGAAGCCTTCACCCCGTTACTCCAAGAAGCTCTACCCTTTAGCCGTGGAGAAATAGCAGATTAAGATTGAGCCTTTGAGAGAAACCCCGCATTTTAGTGTGAGGAGTAACGGGGTTCAATTATTTTATCAAAAAAATTGTTTTGTCTTACTTAAGGAATGGCAGAATTCTAAGGTTATTTAATAACCTTGTCAACAGAAATCCTTAGAAAAGGGGGATTGAGAGAAAAATAGGAAAAAATCCCATAGTCTGCTACTTAAGAGATAAGCCTTCTTTCTCTTGTCGGGTTCCAACCGATTTACCGCACTGTGCACAAACATAATCATAAAGGTTCCCATCAGGAAGGATTAAGAGAAGCTTTTCCAAAACAGGCATTGACATTCCGCAATTATCGCAGAACAAATGGGTCGCTGTAATTTTTTCAAACTGTTTCATAATAATTAGGAATCTTTATCCTGTTAGAAATCCTCAAGCAGAGGATGCTATTTCTAACGGGGTTTGCTATTCCTTAAAATTTTTAGAAATGCCTGTACAACCTTAGGGTCAAACTGAGTGCCTGTGCCGTTTTTAATTATATTTATAGCCTCCTTTTTGGAATAGGCTTTTCTGTATGGCCGTTTTGAAGTAAGCGCCTGGAAGACATCTGCGATAGCGACTATTCGCGCTCCTATGGGAATCTCCTCTCCCCTCAAAGCGTTGGGATAACCCTTTCCATCCCAGCGCTCGTGATGATATAGGATAAGCGGCATTATATCGTGCAGGAAGTGAATCGGTCTTATGATGTCCACGCCAATATGCGGGTGTTTCTTAAGTTCGCCAAATTCGCCTTTAGAGAGTTTCGACCTCTTCAGTAAAATTTTTTCGCTTATTCCTATTTTGCCCAGGTCATGCAATATGGAGGCTTGTCTTATCCGCTCTATCTCGTCTTTCGGAAGGTCAAGCATCTTGGCGATATTGGTTGCGTATTTAACTGTCCTTTCGGTATGCTGACCGGTATAACGGTCTTTTAGCTCTATGGTCTTTGCAAAGGCAAATACAGCCTCAATCAAACTTTGATTTGCACGCTTGGTCAAGTCCTCTATCTTCTCCTTCATGGATTTGATGTTTGCATCTCCAGCGCTCTTTTCTTCCAGAGGACTTCTCTGCCTGCTTATATCAATTGAAGAGTAAACCTTATTTCCTCCGAATTCCTTCACCTTATTTAGAATCTGATTGGTAAGTTCAATCAAATCCATACCCGTGTTTATCCTGTCCTCGGGGTATGAGGCAACTGCCATGCTTAGCTTAAGTTTAACTATATATTTCTTATTTCCAAAATTATATAGATTTATAGCATCCAGCAGTCTTTGCGCTAAAACCAAAACCGTGGGCCTGTCGGTCCCGGGGGATACAATAACAAATTCCTCTCCGCCAAAGCGTATTACTACATCATACTGCCTAACTATTCTCTTAAGTTGCTTGGCAAGTTGCTTAAGCACCGTATCTCCGAACAGGTGGCCATATACGTCATTTATCGATTTGAAATAATCTATATCCAGCATTATGGCGGAAAGCGAATGTCCATACCTTTTTGCGCGGTAGAACTCTGGCTCGATTATCTCTTCAAGGTATCTGTGATTATAGAGTCCTGTTTGGGAATCTCTTAAGGAGATCTGTCTTAACTTTTTGTTTGATTTTAAAAGTTTCTTGTTTATGACTGCTATCTTGTTCTCCGCCTGTTTTCGGCTGGTTATATCCGCTCCATAAAGGTTGACGTATCCGTGAGTTACTATTGGAACGATTGTAAAAGAAAATACTCGGTTCTTGTATGAAATTTCGACATGCCCCTTTATTTCTCCTACTCGCAGCGCCTCGGCAACAAGTTCTTGTAGAAATACAGGTGCTTCTTCGCCAATTTTACGGTTCCACTCCTCCATAAGAGGTTTGCTGGCTGGATTTGCAAATAATATTATACCTTCCCTTGAAATTCTCAGCACAGGGTGAGGATCCTCTAGGGGAAATTTTGCCAGGTTCTTTGCCTCCTCTTCAGCTTTTTTGCGCTCGCTTATATCACGCACATACTCAATTACCCCCTTCATCTGTCCGGTTTCAGTATCAATAAGCGGAAAACTGTAAAGGTCTAACCAGCCTTCTATATTACCATCAGATCCTCTCTTCGGAATCACATCATATGCCATCTTTTTAGTACTAATAGCTCTGATTGTTGGGCAGATGTCGCAGGGTTTATCTCTACGGTGATAAGCCTCGTAACATTTCTTGCCCACAATAGGCATCGAATAAGCGTACCATTTTTCTATACCCGGATTAACCCGCACAACGTTAAGCTCATTATCCAGAATACTCAAGCCATCCTGAATGCTGGCAAATATATTCTCTAAGAAGTGGTTACCTTCGCGTATTAAGTTCGCTGTACGCTTACGCTCAAGGGCATTTGCAAAAATCCCCCCTGCTATTTTAAGCAGTGTTATATCTTCTTTTTCCCATACCTTTTCTTCCCTCACAGAATCAAATCCTAAAAAACCCACCAAGGAGTTTCCGTATAGCATTGGAACGCACACAATTGACTGAACCCCTTGTAACTTAAGAAGCTGCCTTTCGCTACTAGTTTCATCTGGGAGCATATCCACGCTGGGAATGTAGATGGTTTCTAAATTCTTCATCTTCTGGGTAAACCATGGGAACTCTTCCACCCTTAAGTCCTGAAGTTTATTTATATACGATTTGATTA
>VGKN01000236.1 GCA_016867055.1 Candidatus Omnitrophota bacterium | reverse complement strand
TTAAAGCCAAAAGCTATGGCTTGGTTGTTGCAGAGCTATCTAACGACCAAAGGCAACGCGCAGAAGCAATACTTAAGCAGTTATATGTGGCAGAGGCGCTTGAACGGCTTGCGGGGTATATAAAGGCAAAGGGTATAGAGATACATACTATTCTTAGAAGTACCCCTGCAGAGCTTAAGGCGTTATTTGAAGAATTTGACAAGATTATCTCTGAGAGAGAACTTACCCACGCTGATTTAGATGAGCTTGCAAAAAGGGTTGTAATCTCTGCTTATGAAGATGAAAAGATGAAAAATATGTTAGATGTTGTATTGGCGGCTATCTTTAGTAGAAGAGAAGAGCCCGTGGTTGAGCTATCCACTGATGTTGGCTATTTCCTTAGAGCCATTATGCTCAATGTAATGGATGGGGTTTTAGTAGAACGGCTTAGAGGGGATATAGAGAGGTTGTTTAAAATTATTGATGATTTAACAACAGGAGAAGCTCTAAAGGAAACAAGGTTAGAAGCTATTAAGGTTGAGTGTGAAAAATTACAAGATAATTTATTAAGGGGCGTATTGTTATGGAAAAGAGGCCTTTTGTATCTACAAAGTACTCGCGCAAACGGGACAAGGACGAGTATAGTGCAGCATGAAATTAGCATATCTTTTATGGAATTATTTGGAGTTATATTCGAGGGGTTTAGAGAAGGTATTTGGGGAAATGGGGATAAATTGCCTTCTTATGTGAGTGAAAATAAAGATAGGCTGGCTATATATAAACACAGGCTCTTAGTATGGTTTGACCCGAGGATATATAGGTTTGATGCCGATACTGTGGACTTCTTTGGCGGGGACATTGATGCCCAAACATTGTTTAATGCTCTGGTTGATTTATATTCTCCCGAGTGTAAAGCCAAGGGGTTAGACTTTAAATCAACAATAGATATTCCGGATGGGATTTGTTTAACAGGATACACATTTTGGCTGGCAAAGGCATTGGGTGAATTATTGAGCAATGCCATTAAATTTACTAAAGAGGGATGTGTTACCTTTTCTGCTACCTATGAAGAGGAATCCCAAGAGATAAGATTTACCATTACAGATACAGGTCTTGGTGTGCCTGAAGAGACTATAGCTATGCTGAAGAAGGGAGGTGCTTCACTAAAGCGTGTTAGAGGTGAAAATGTGCAGGATATACCTGGTTCTGGCGAAGGTTTTCTAACAGCAAAGATGTTAATTGAGAACCAGATGGGCAGGGTTGATATAAGAAATGCAGAAGGGGAGGCAAAGGGAACCGTAGTAACCGTTACCCTTCCGGCAAAGACTGCTTCAAAAGCCCCAGCCCCCGCCCTACTCGTCATGCCGCCTGCCACCGCTTTACTAGCAATCATAGAGGAAGTCAACAAGGCAAGGCAGGGTAAAGATAGAGCGAAGCTTGAAGAGAAATTAAACGAGCTAGTAAGGATTGCACTACTTGATAGAAGCAAAGTCAAGGTTATCGTTGAAGGTCTAGAAGACAGATTTATCAAAGATGACTTTATACACCTTTTGGTTGAAAAAGATCAAAGCAGACCGAGATTGAATTTGAATATATCCGCCGAGTCTCTTTTTCCAATTGAGATAATTACTGGAGCCTTAGGAGCTGAAGGTAAAATGGATAAGTTTAATGCTCGGATTCAGGAACGTGAGGATGGTTCGATAAATATTTCTCTTGTGTTTGAAGATAAGATATTGGCAACGGCAAGATTTTTTATAAGAAATAATATCTTAATCAAAGCACAACAACCCTCCTTAGGAGATTATTTTGAGTCTATTCTTCAGAATGAGAATAGCGGATATTTTGATTATCCAATTGGTATTGAAGGAACCGCCAGAAGGTATTACTGCTTGAATTGGTGGGCAGATATCTTGTTTTTTGAGTTAACTTCCGAACTTCAGGGTAAAGACATAGGTAGAATTTGGTATGAGGAATACATAGAGCCATATCTAAGAAGATGCGGTGTTAATATTATAGGTGTCCATGGTGATTGCCTTACGAATACAAGGGTTCACGAGTTTTGGATGAATAGAGGTTTTTCCGAAGGTTTTTTAGCTACAGAAGCTGCTGTTGATTCTGAAACTGTTCAACCTCGGATAGTATTTAAAGTCTTGCCAGCCGCCCCACTCGTCATGCCGCCTGCGCCGCCAAGCCCGGTTGCTGCGTCTTCGGCAGGCAGGCCATCAGAGGACGCCATTATGCAGTTTGTAAGGGAGACGGAGGAACGCTTCTTAAAGACGATGGAAGAGGTTTATGGCTGGGAAGAAATTGATTGTAATATAGGTGTACAAATTTTTGCACTTCTTTTACAGGAAAAATTTAGAGAGTTTGGATATGATATTCCAATTTCATCTGAAGAGATAAGTTCTATACGTATACAATTTATAAATATAATTAAATCTGTATACGAACCTCCATGGCCTCAATATATTCTAATTGTTTACTGGGACGATAAGCCGTGGTTGTATATTGATCCCACCTTTTCAGTATTTTTCCTTCTCGGTCAAGAGCATAAGTATAAGATATTATGCGAACCTGTCCAAAACATAGAAAAAAGTACAATACAAAGAATACTTGATGAGCAAGGCGTTGATGTAGAAGTCTTCAATGTTAACTCAGGCGATAAATGGCATAGGCCAGAGTTTAATTCCGAGGCGGTCTTAAAGGCGGTTCTTACGGATTTAAAAATGTTCACTGTGTTTAGCAGGCTTGCGCCGAAGGGAACGGTTGTTGGTAGCGCTGGCCCTGTTATTATGATAGTGGGCGATAAGCCGGATGACAGATTTATGATGACAAAACTCATCCTTGAAAATGGTTTTCGCATTGTGTGGGCAGGTAACGGCAAAGAGGCATTAGATATATTGGATACGCTTAAAGCAAGCAAGGCACCCGTTGAATTGGTAGTTAGCGATTTGGCTATGCCCGAGATGAATGGCTATGAGCTGGCTAAGCAAATTGCAGGTAAGATGCCTACGCTTATTGTAAGCGACACCTTGCCACAAGATAGCAATGGTGATAGGGCACAATTAGAAGCAACCAGTATTGCGGGCATTCTCTCAAAAAGCGCACTTACAAGAAACCCACAAATGCTTATTACACTCCTCAGGCAGAATTTACCCGCCGAAGGCCTTCCTCCGGTTCAGCAAATTCCAGCGCCACCACAAATCGCGCCCAACGTTCCCCAAGAACAGATTCAAGATATTATTAATGGATTACGCAGGGATATACAGGCAGGTACCAGGGTTATTGAAGATGTGTTTTATAGTATGTATTTATCAAAAAGAAAAGGATTTCTTTCAAGAAGTGATATAGAAGTAATTGATGAAGAAACAAATAGGGTCTTAATAGAAGGCCTGCCTAAAGTTGGCATAATAGTCAGGAAAGCTATTGAAGATTTAAATGAAACAGATAGAGGGGCGCTCTTAGAA
>VGKN01000235.1 GCA_016867055.1 Candidatus Omnitrophota bacterium | reverse complement strand
TGATTTAGGTTCAGGCGTTTGTCATCAGATTATTCCAGAGGCTGGATATGTGGTTTGCGGAGACCTTGTACTGGGTGCAGATTCACATACCTGTACCTATGGTGCCCTTAATTGCCTCTCCGCAGGCGTGGGCTCAACCGACCTTGCAATTGTTATGGCATCAGGAAAGAATTGGCTAAAGGTTCCGCACTCAGTTAAAATTGTTGTAAGGGGAGAGCCGCCGAAGGGGGTATTTGCAAAAGATGTGATATTGTACATAATTGGAAGATTAACTGCGGGAGGCTTGACCTATAGATCAGTTGAGTTTACCGGCGATTATATTGAGAATCTCAGTATGGATGGAAGGTTTACAATCTGCAACATGGCTGTTGAGATGGGTGCAAAATGTGCCATAATGCCTGCCGATAAAAAGGTATTGGAATGGTTATCTAAGTATTCACACAGAAAGCCAAATCCTCAGGAACCTGATAAAGATGCATATTACCTAACCACCTATGAATTTGACATATCAAAACTTATCCCACAGATAGCAAAGCCCCATCGGGTGGATAATGTCTTGCCTATTTCAAGCGTAGAGGGCCTGGAAATAGACGAGGCATTTGTTGGAACCTGTACAAATGGGAGGTTAGAAGACCTTGAGGTGATAGCGGGTATTCTTGAAGGCAGAAAAATAGATTCCTCGGTTAAGTTTATAATTTCGCCAGCCTCAAGGAATGTCTATCTTGAGGCGCTTGAGAAAGGTTTTATATCCATATTCATTAAATCAGGTGCAATTGTAATCTCGCCGGGCTGTGGCCCATGCGTGGGAACGCATGCAGGTATACCTGCAGATGGTGAGGTTGTGATTTCATCGGCTAATAGAAATTTTAAGGGAAGGATGGGAAATCCCAATGCCTTTATCTATCTTGCCTCTCCTTTGACAGTTGCCTGTTCTGCTATTAAAGGCAGGATTACCGATCCACAAAAATTCTTGGAGGGCTAAATGAATATATTTGACCTCTTTAAATTGGCAGTTAAAGAAAATGCATCTGACTTACATCTTATGTCTAATATGCCTCCTGTCTTAAGAATAAACGGCAAACTCGTAAGAACAAACATAACGCCTCTTAAGGGCGAAGAGATAAAGCAGCTCCTTTATCAAAATATTCTGACAGAGGAGCATATTGCGCGTTTTGAAAATGACCTTGAACTTGATTTTTCTACCTATATCCCTGATGTCTGCAGAGTAAGAGTGAATGTTCACCGTCAGAGGGGTTCTATTGAAGCCGCTTTTAGATTAATTACCTATAAGATAAGGACAATAAAGGAATTAGGATTGCCTGAGGTAGTGGCTGAGTTTGCAAGAAGGCCTGATGGCCTTGTGTTGATTACAGGCCCTACTGGCGTTGGAAAAACTACTACCCTTGCTGCTATAATAGACTTGATAAATAGCGAGCGGGAGGCTATTATGATATCTATTGAAGACCCAATAGAGTATATTCATAAGAATAAAAAAAGCATAATAAAGCAGAGAGAGGTTTATTCGGATACCCATTCCTTTGCAGAGGCGCTTAAACGCGCCCTTAGGCAGGACCCTAATGTAATAGTAGTAGGTGAGATGAGGGACCTTGAAACCATAGCAATCACCCTGACCGCAGCAGAGACAGGCCATTTGGTTTTAGCCACACTTCACACTCCAAATGCTACCTCTTCAATAGACAGGATAATAGATGTTTTCCCGCCCCACCAGCAGGCTCAAGTGAGAATTGAGGTAGCGGATACCCTGCAAGGTGTTATCTCACAGCAGTTGCTTCCCAAGGTTGATGGAAGTGGCAGGGTAGCTGCTTGTGAGATATTAATAGCAACACCTGCTATAAGAAATCTGATAAGAGAAGGTAAGTCTTCGGAGATAGCAACCTATATGCAAACAAGCCAGCAGATGGGTATGAGACTTATGGATAACTCTTTAAAAGAGCTCTACGAAAAGAGGCAGATTAGTTATGATGTTGCTCGTATTCGAATGAGACATCCCGAAGAACTTGAAAGGAAATAAAATGGAAAATGAGTTAAGGTTTAATGGATTTGCGTATAAACTGGGCGATGATGTAAATACCGACCTAATAATATCTGGGCGATACAAGTTTTCTATCTCTGATATGAAGGAGCTCTCAAGACATATTTTTGAAGACCAGGACCCGGATTTTTATAAGAGGCTTAAGCCTAACGAAACATTCTTAGTTACAGGGAATAATTTTGGAATGGGTTCATCCCGAGAACAGGCCCCTCTTGTTATCAAGTGCGCAGGGATAAATGCTGTTCTTGCAAAGAGTTTTGCAAGGATATTTTATAGGAATGCCTTTAATGTAGGTCTTGCCCTTATTGAATGCGATACAGACAGGATAAACGAGGCTGATAGATTATATCTTGACCTTATGACAAATACCTTAAGAAATATAACAAAAAATGAAAAGATAGACATTGCTCCCATACCTGAGGTTATGAAAGGATTTTTAAGAGAAGGTGGAGTTATAAGTTATTTTAAGAAGTATGGAGGCTTCGGGTTTGGCTTATAAGGTTAGTTTGATAAGAGGCGATGGTATAGGTCCTGAGGTAACAGAGCAGACAATAAGGTGTATTGAAGCTGCAGGGGTGGATATACACTGGGAAGAGGTTGAGGCGGGCGAGGTAGCTATTCAAAGGTTTGCTAAACCCTTGCCGGATGAAACCCTAAGTTCTATAAGACGAAACAGGGTTGCCTTAAAGGCCCCCCTGATAACGCCAATTGGCACTGGTTTTAGGTCAGTTAATGTGTCTTTAAGACAAGAGTTGGACCTTTTTGCATGTGTAAGACCGTGCAAGTTATATAAGGGGGTTAAAACAAACTATGAGAATATAGATGTAGTAATAATTAGGGAAAACACAGAGGATTTATACGCTGGGGTTGAATTTGAATACAGGGATAACAGAGCCAAAGAGCTAATAGAATATTTAAGGGCTTTATCAGGAAGGTTTATCAAGGAGGATTCAGCTATAGGTGTAAAACCCATATCAAAATCTGCCTCAGAGAGAATCTGTAGATTTGCCTTTGAATATGCTACCAAGAATAATAGAAAGAAGCTTACAGTAGTTCATAAAGCAAATATAATGAAATTCACAGATGGACTTTTTTTAGAGGCAGCGAGAGAAATATCTAAGGATTACTCAGATATTATTTTTGATGAGAGGATAGTAGATAATCTCTGTATGCAGCTTGTGTTAAGGCCGCAGGAATTTGATGTTTTGGTTTTGCCAAATCTATATGGCGATATAGTTTCTGACCTGTGCGCTGGACTTGTTGGTGGACTTGGCGTATGCCCTGGTGCAAATATAGGTAATGGAATTGCTATCTTTGAGCCTACTCATGGTTCAGCGCCAAAATATAAGGGACTAAATAAGGTAAACCCCACAGCTATGATACTTTCCGGTGTTTTGATGCTGAGGTATTT
>VGKN01000234.1 GCA_016867055.1 Candidatus Omnitrophota bacterium | reverse complement strand
GAATTTATTCAAAAAATTGAAGAAAAAATATGGAATCTTAATATTAAAATTGAACCAACGGGTATAGGTCTTTCAAAATATGTACCTAAAAATAGAGATTATGTGGATAAGATTTTAGAGTGCAAGCCACTATTTTATGATCAGGATGAGAGAGTTCGGTACCATGATGTTGCGGTTATAGAAAAAATTGAAGAAATTAGAGGCTCTTCAAAAAGAGAAATAGAAAGATGTAAGGCAATGTTTTTAACATCAGATTTAAAATTGTCGAGGTGCAACTTTCTTAAAATGGGCCACAAGGATAAAGCAACTATTTGTGAAGTTATTCCCGACAGGCTCTTGACAAATATATTATGGTTAAAAAATCCTACTTTGGTAAAAGATATTCCGTTGAAATCGATAATTTCTATTCATTCACGAGAAATATTTATTGACAAAAAGATATGGAATAGGTTTTATGAGGTTGCTCGAAAATTAAAAGAAGAAAAACGTATTAGCGACAAAGATCTTTCAATGCTTTTTTACAATCATCATATAGAACATGTACTTTCAATTATTGAGGACTCTGAGGTTGATATGGTAAATTCTACATTGGTGCTAGAAGAGGTTAAAAAGATATCAGAGAGCATTGATCTGGCTACCCAGCAGAAGATAGAGGAACAAAAAAGAATATTTGAAGATGAACTTGCCAAGAAAGATTTAGAACAGGAAAGGCAATGGAAGTTAAAAATAGAAAATATAAAAATAAAAATTAAGACACGCTTAGAAAAAAAGTCAAAAAATCTGGTTAGTGCTGGAGCTTGGATTCTTGCCATTGGTGTGGCAGTTTTACTTTTTATTTATATGCCCTCAGCAAATAAAAAATATCCTCAATTTGACATATATCTTCAGCAGATTCGTTTTTATATATCAGTGCTATCACTTCTTGGTATAAAATTTTCGTTTAGAAGATGGAGGAAAAAAATATATGTATTATTATTTAATTATTTTTATAAGAAGGAATTAAAGATACTAGAATTGGGGAAAGGGGACAGTTCTAATTTTTGAAAAATGGGCTAAAAAGGGTCAGACCTATTTTCCACAGGGCGGAAAGAAGAAATAAGTGTTGTGTCCCCGAATTCACCGAATTTAGAATTCAAGCCTGCTTTCCAAATTTTAGCGATTTATAAGCCATTGCGCAGAACAATTATTTTATTAGCAGCTATATTTTTCTTAAACGGTTGGGATAATATTCATAGCCAAAAGATGAATATTGAGATTATTCCCATAGGACAGATTGATGATTTCGTCTTAGATTATCTCAAAAAGAATTTAGCTGATGTATTTAAGGCTGAGGTAGCACTGGGTAAATCCCAACCCATCCCGGAATACACTTTTAATAAAAAAAGAAACCAATACCACTCATCAGAGATTCTGAAGAATCTGACAAGACTTAAACAGGCACAGATTACCTTAGCTATAATTGAACGCGACTTGTACGTGCCAGAGCTTAATTTTGTCTTTGGCCAAGCAGATCCAGCAAATAAAATCTGCATTATTTCTCTTATCAGGCTTAAACAGTCCACTTACGGACTTGCTGAGAATAAAGAATTGTTATTAAATCGTAGCCTCAAAGAAGCTGTGCATGAAATAGGCCATCTACTGGGATTAGGCCACTGCTCTAATCCTAAGTGCGTGATGTATTTTTCTAACAGCCTCCTGGATACTGACAAAAAAGATTATAGATTCTGCAATACTTGTCAAAAAAGTTTATCTATCTAAGACTCTGAATCAGCTTCCCTTATTAAAGCAAAGATGCTTGATTTTCCGTTTGACCCGATCAAAAGAGCCCAGGAGGTAGAATCAATTGTAACCTGCGGCTTAGACAGAAAGTATCACCGCTTTCGACCTGCTCCTTATTACGGAGGGATTGCAACTGCGGATGCGGTTGGCTGCTGTTTCTTGTGCGCATATTGCTGGAGTTATTTTAGAATCGTAAACCCCCAAAAGCACGGTAAATTTTATAGCCCTGAAGCTGTATCAGATAGACTCCTTAAAATAGCCCAGAAGAAAAGATTTAAATACGTGCGCATCACCGGCTGCGAGCCCATCCTCGGTGAGCGTTCCCTGGAACATCTGGTCAAGGTAATTGAGTGCACGCTTAAGACAAATAATAATTTGACCTTTGTCCTTGAGACCAATGGGTTGCTTTTAGGATATTACCCTGATTTTATCAAACCGCTGAACATTCCTCACCTGACTATCAGAGTGGCGATTAAGGGCTGGGACCCGGATAGTTTCCAAGAGATAACCGGTGCAGATAAAAATTATTTTGAGTATCCACTTATCGGATTAAAGATGATGATTGAACAAGGACTGGATACCTGGCCAGCAGTAATGTGGGATGTTTTTAAAAAAGATGGGGTAAATAAGCTGAAAATCAAGATGCGCAGCATGGGATTAGATTGTAAGCTTGAGACCGAAGAGCTGGAAAGGTATCCTTATGTGATGGAGAATATAAGTAAAAGAGGGATAAAAGGGAGGTGGAGGTATGTTAGAGACGCAGGAAATCAGAGCGGGTCGCCTTAAGACAAAGGAATTTATAAAAGAAAAGGTCGCGGAAATTTCACAGATTGTGGGCGGAGGCGTGGCGATTAACGCCCTTTCCGGAGGCGTAGATTCTTCTGTGGTAACAATGCTTGGGCATATGGCGTTAAAAGACAGGTTAAAGACATATTTTATTGACAACGGGATTATGCGCGAAGGAGAGCCGCGGCAGATAACATCGGTGTTTAAAAAATTAGGGGTTAACGTAGAGATAATTGATGCCCAGGATGAATTCTTTAATGCGCTTAAGGGCATCATTGACCCAGAGGAGAAACGCGAAGCCGTTACCCAGACCTTTTACAAAAAAGTTTTCGGCAGTTTAGTTAAAGAGAGTAAGGCGAAGTATCTCTTGCAGGGGACGATTCTTACGGATATAGATGAGACGGTTGCCGGAATCAAGCGCCAGCATAATGTTTTTGAACAACTGGGTATTGACCCGCAAGAGGCATTTGGATACAAAATTATAGAACCGCTGGCGCAGCTGAGAAAAGACGGGGTACGTAAGGTTGCCGAGGCTCTGGGGTTGCCCTCTTCTATCTATAACCGAATGCCTTTTCCTGGGCCGGCGCTTTCCGCGCGTGTAATCGGAGAAGCGACAAGGGAGCGCATTGCCTTGGTGCGTAAAGCTACCTCCATACTTGAAGAGGAGCTGGTTTCGGTAAAGGCATTTCAATATATGGCGATACTCCATAATGACCGTGTAACCGGCATGCGCGATAACAAAAGGGAATTCGGCCAGCAGGTAGAAATTCGCTGTTGGGACAGCATTGATGCGCGGCAGGCGCGTCCGACACAATTGCCGTTTGCTACCTTGGAGAAATTGGCGAGTAGGATCGTTAGGGAAGTGCCAGGTATTGTCAGCGTTACCTATACTGCTACCACCA
>VGKN01000233.1 GCA_016867055.1 Candidatus Omnitrophota bacterium | reverse complement strand
ATAATGGATGGGTATTAAGTATATATAAAGAAGGTACCGTGAAATTTGCCCAAGTTCAATCATATGGTATCCAAGAAATAGGAATACACAAGATTATAGTTGTTGCAATTGAAGAACAGGATAATAACTTTTTGGACAAGGATGCAGCAGCTATAGAACGATATCCTTATGTCATCCTATCTGAAGGCAGAATTGAACAACAAACACGCCATGCGTTTAGAACATGGATTTCAAAACCAGAATTTCAATTCCCTCATACTGAACGCATAAGAGAACTTGGCGAAGATGGGTATGTCCTTTTAGATAAACAACTCTCGTTATATGAAGAGTTGTCCCACTTCTTATCTAGATTATCAGTTTATGAAAGAGCCTTTCACCCAAACCGAGGAGATGAAGTTGCGAGTGTGTTATTGAGCAGAGATGAACTTTCATTATTAACTTTTTTAAATTTGAAAAGACGGATTATTAAGATGGTTGGATCTGAGAGGTATAATGAGGTTATGTGCGAAGCAGTCATTGAGGCTCGTGCACTTCTCGACCTCCTATTAGACTCGCCATCGTTACTAAATCAAGATATTGCAATGGTACACCTTATGAGATATTTACTTAACACTGAGGCGTTAGTTCATTCTGCTGCTGCCGCTTCGGTTATTGAAGCATTGGATGGTCAGATACCGCTAGCGTCTACCGAAACTCTTCCTGATTCACACGTACTTATAGAAATATGGACTCGTCTTAAACCTGAAGAATTATGGAAAAAGCTTGAACAGGTAAGACGTTCTATGCAAGCCACCGCGCAAAGAACCACTGAAATCGCCGCCGAAGCCACCCCAGCCCAAGCCGCGCCAGGGGTCACATGGACAATCAGGGATTTTAGAAATGGCATAGTATTAATCGGCGAAACAGGGGTATCCTCTGCTTTTGATAGAATAAATCAAGAGTTAAAAGAGAGATGGCTTGATATGTATGCAAAATATAAGGATTTTTTCCCAAAACAAATTCTTGCAGTATGGCCATTTTTAGAAAAGGCTGACCCAGAAAAGTTTAACCATTATTTAGCGTTAGGTGTCAGACCTATACATTTTACGATAGAACAACTTGAACAAGTAGCAGAGGTTTTAGCAACAGTAAGCGAGAAATGGGGACAGATTCTTACCCCGGATAATATCGCCTTGCTAAGAAAAGCCTGCGAGGATGTTATGCGGGCAGAGGAGATTTATGTAGAACAGGAGAATAAAAGGCGTGAACCAGAGGAATATATTAAGGCAGAACCTTTAGCTGACATTGGTGAATTAAATTGGCACGTAGATTCAATACGTTATGAAAAAATTCTAAATTATACACCTGGAGAGATAAGTAGAATTAAAGACATATTACGAGAGATAGAATTAATGCGCACCATCCCAATATTTTCTTTACTTTCCGCCGATACTCGTAGTCAGCTACCAACTGAGCTTAGGGAGTTTTTAGAGGATTGTTTCTTCCAATGGTATGGAAGCTATGCAACAGGTCTATCAGATATGCAGAAATATGCCTATATTTATCCTGATAGCGCCAACCCAAAAGGAAGTATTACAGATGCAAGAAATATAGAACTACAAGTATTATATGAATATGGGTTTGACCATGAACGGGGCGAAGAGGAATATATAGAATTTTTAGAACTTATAAGTAGAGCAGTTAATCAATCGCCAGACGGCCGCTTCGAATTTACTATTGGTTCAGAAAAATATATAGTGGTACTTGGCGCCGGGTTTAGCCACTATGACCAAGAAATCCCTTTTACAAACCAAGTTAGCCCTGATGAAGAACCAAACGATATCGGAGTTTACAGATGGATAGATGGAGAATATAAACTCCAAGCAATCATTCCATCTTCTTGGAAGATGCTTGCTCGGGATTATAGATTTTATGAATACAACGGAACCTTTGCCTTTGGTCCAAAAGTATTACTTCCGGTGTTTATTGATGCTAAAACACCACAGGAACGCTATGAAGCACTTCAGGTCATTAAGAAACAGTTAGAAACATTGGCTGGATCTAGAGCCACTGCCCCAGTTGTCGAAGCCGCGCCAGGAGCACCAGTCCTAATCTCTGCTCCTATTAGACCTGACGCTATCCAGAGTGCCTTAGGAGATGGCTCATCTCTATCAAGGGTGCTCTCTGTCTTTGCCTTAGGTGGTGCATTTGAGGGCATAGAGGAGTTAGAGGTTAATACCAATGCTTCTCAGACTGAGGCAAGGATTACTGATAAAAAACTCATCTTCTCTGTAACTGACCCATCACCGCCTCTTAAGGATGTAATATTAGCAGTTACCAAAGCCCTGCCCCAGCTAAATCTCACCAAGATGCTTTTAGATGTAAAAAACACCCAGCCTGAGCTTCTCACAGAAGAGCTAATCAATACCTTTACAGGTGTAATACTCATAAAGTCAATATCAGACATAATGAAGGAGGAAGGTAGAGCAAGGGATACTAGCTTAGCTGTTTCCGCCCTGCAGTATTGCGCCACAAGAGGCTTTAGGGCGCTTCTTTACCTATTAGCCCATCTCGTAACTAAGGAAACATCTATCCCAGTCAATCCCAACACAGATATCCTTATAGCAGACGGAATCGAAAGCGTATTGGATAATATTGGTATAATCCTTCTTAATAAAGGCGATACAGTCATCTATCAGAGCAATATCCGAGAAGATGAGATTACACAATACAAGCAGTTTGAGCCTAAGCTTGAACCACTTGACCTTGCTAAAGCAGAGGCTCGTAGCAAACTTAAAGAAAGACTTGCAAGGGGTGAAAATATCAAGATTATCCATGTCCTGCTTAAGACAAAAGATGGAGAATACAGCCTTGATAATACTGCTCAAAGAGAACTCCTTGAGCTTGCAAAACAATACGGGCTTATCATAGTTGAGGATGCAAGATACGCCCCAGCCATACCCCAGCAAGACGAAAGAGAAAACAGCCTTAAGGCTAAAGACGGAGAACACCAAGACTCCCACGTCCTCCAGATTCGTAGCTTTGAGTTGTTCTCCGGCATACTACCCCTAAGATGCCTTAAGCTTGCCTATGTGCTTTCACCTGACTATCTTGCGGTAAAGTTAGAGGCAAAGAAGGCCGCCTCTACATTACATCCAAATGCCTTTGGTCAGGCAATCATATTCAAGCTACTCTTGGACACCCTATTTGAGGGTGATATCAAAAACATCCCTAAGGTTGAGGCAGAGTTTATAACCGACCAACAGCTTGCTGAGTGGTTAACACAAAGCGGTCTTGAGGAAAAACTCACCGCCTACGGCAAAAGGGTAGTCCTAAACATAATAAGAGATATCCTCAAGAATGTCACAGGGGATGTCATCTCCTTTGCAGGCGGAATCCCAGACCCCACCCTCTTCCCGTTTGATTTTATAGTTGATGTAATGGAAAACCTCACCCAAGAACAGCTAAATCAGATACTAAAAGGCGATTCTCCTATAA
>VGKN01000232.1 GCA_016867055.1 Candidatus Omnitrophota bacterium | reverse complement strand
CCCGTTGATAACATCTTTTTGGATGTTGACAGTAGGTATTGAGAAAATCCAGACTATACCGGGTATTATCATTGGTATCATCATCATAAACGCCGAAACGAAAATAAGACTAGCCAAAAAGCTACCAATTAGGGCTGTGCGAGTTGCGGGAGGAATGAGTCCAAAACCACAAACCACATAGTTAGCCGGAATTCGCTCTTCCAAGTTTAGGCCAAGTCGCCTCGTTAGTTTAAAGAAGATGGTCAACATCCGCCAGGAAGCAGCATGGGTCAACTCGTATACGCCCAAAAGTGGCATATAGTCCCAGCGTCTTAAGAGAAATTTTGCAACCTCTGGTGCGGTATCAGATGCGTAATAGAGCACTTCCTTATCCGGTCCCTGATACTGTCGCATCCGCCAAATCCGCCATGCCCGTCGCATAATAATATAGCGCAAGAGTTGTGGCCAGACAGCCAACTGATATGAAACTTTGATGGTGCCCAGCCAGATGTCGCCGACGTCGCCTTGTAGCGGAAGATCAGCCACCGCCTCAAACGGTCTCTCTTTATTTAATACATCTAGCACATTAAGAAGTCCTAAATCACCTTTTCTTAATGCCTCGTTGCGCAGTTTTATTAATTCAGCTTTTGCCTTTGCTTCAGTAACTTCCGGCGTAAAACCACCAATGAGCCGTGCCCCTACCGCAACTAATATAGCAAATATTATTATCAGAACATAGTACGCTGTGGGTAGGACGAACAAGAAGATGGGCAATAAACTCGGTTGAGTCAGAAGTACAAAGACAAACAGGGGGAAACTGACAGGTATCCATATATAGGCAAACTTGGCAAGGATGTCGCCAAGAGCCATCTTAAGATTCAAGGCTCTGACTCCACCGCTAACTGGGGCTGGCGCGGCGGAGGGTGACGCAGGGCGTTGGCCAAAGTGCTTGAGCGTTTGCTCCTCTATCCATTTCCTTATTTCAGAAACCTGCTTTTCTTGTTCAGTAAGTTCAAGCAGTGCCAGGAATTCTGACTTATTAACTCCAGGTCGTTCCAGCAATACCCAGAGGAATTCGGCATACTTCAATAACACCGATATGAGGTTAGGTTGTGCTTGACCAGGGGATGGATGTAGGAAGGTTTCCAATGCTTGGCATAATTCGTCAACCCTTTGCCATGCCTGTTCTTGGGTAAAGCTGGAAAGCTCTTCAGGCTTACTATCTAAAAACTGCCATGAGGGAGCTGCTGCCCCACCAAAGCCTGTATGTTTTTGGACGGCGGGCGGCGGGGTGCCGTCAGGTAACCGATATCGAGTTAATAGTGGTTTAAACGGCCGACCTATTGAAGCTATTACCTGTGTAATTCTTTCGGGTAAAAAAGAAGGAGGAAAAACTATATCTTCTATAATTTCTTCAGGCAATTCAATAGAGGACTCAGGGGGACCCAGTACGGGATTCCACAAATCATGTTCGCCCTTTTCGTCGGGATCAGATAAGAGAATAACTCTAGGCGTAAGGCGTTCAACAATCCACTCCAATGACTTCTCTACATCTTTTTTTCTAAAAACCCCTGTTCTAATAATGTTTAAAATATCTTCGTATTCTGGTCTTTCTTTTGCACTAAAAACTCGAAATGCCATGGCGCTACCAGCTCTTCTTACTCCACTAATCGCTCTAATTCTATTCCATTCAGCCTCAACTCGTCCGCGTCCTTCCTGAGTCAATATATCCGCACCTACAAAAGTTATATTCCCCCTTGCTTTTCCGAATATCTCAGGTTCAAGTTCTTCCAGCGCCGTAAGAAAAGGAAAAAGAACTTCATCTTTATAATCACTTAATACATTGGGTTCCTCTACAACAAGTACAGGGTGTCCGACAGCGGCTAGTGCAATATATCTCAATTTACTATAGGGACCGATTTCAATTACAGGATCACCTTCCTTAAGATCAAGAGCTTTTGCAATTGTTAAAGTATTTGCGAAAGGTTCAGAGATCATCCACATTTCTGGCAAATATCCCAGTTCATAAAGCTTGCTAGAAAGTCTTTTTAAATCTTCTATTTCATCTGGAGCAAATTTTATAGAATACGGTTTGCCTAGCATGAATTTACGAAAATCTTCAACCTTATAATAAAGCTTAATCCACTTTTCTAATGCTTCACAAGCGCGGAGTAGTATAATCTCCTCTGTCGTTACTTCCACGTAGGGCGGCGGGGCGGTTGCGGCTCCTGCAGCTCTCCAGAGATCTTCAATGAGCAATCCTTTTTTTCTCAAAATACCAAAGTATCTGTAAATATCATTACCTATCTTTACGCCAGAATAATGTTCTTGTAAATAACTAATACTCCATTCGTGCGGCACAAGTCCTAAGTCTGCAAAAATTTCCATATACACAGGATTAATATCTCTAATATCTAATGCCGAATGGCCGGTAGTCATTACTTCTGAAACATACTTAAACAATCGTACAGCTATTTCGGTCAGCGTTTCATTAACAGCAAGGAGATTTAATTTATCCGTGGGTAGCGATCCGCCATAATACATCTCCGCCTCTTTTCGATTGCGCACCAAATGTGAATAATGCATTTCTTCTACTACGCTTTGGGCAGCGTTAAGGACTTTGGCATTTTTAGATATTTCTAAATGTATTAAGGCGTGTATCGATTCTTCTTGAATACCTTCCTTGCCTATTTTTTCATCGACGTTTCTAAAAATTGTTTGGAGATTTCCAGAGTAACTTGCTGAGGTAAGCTCGATCCCTGGTTGGAAACGACGAACAAGCTGAACTGCTCCGGCAAAACCACTACCATTTTCTACAATCTGCTTTATTCGACCACTAATTATAGGATCGTGCTCGAGTAGAAGATTTAGAAAATATAGATCTTGAGATGACACTGGATATGAAGCGTAACCGACCATCACCTCATATTTATCTCCTTCATCCTCAACTTTTAGTTGGGTGAGAATAGTTCTTTTGAATTCTGATAGCCGCATATGACGTTCTGGCAAAATTACAAAGTCTTCAATCAGCGGAGCTGGATCATTTTCATAAGACACCCGCTCCACACTGACTGCTACTGTCGTTGGGATACCTTTACTATCAGTAATTACCAAAAAGTTGCCACTATTTAAGCGTTGACAATAGAAGACTCGGAGATCTTTTCGACCTGTCTTAACTTCATAAACTGTAAGAGGAATGTTAGATTTAGCAAGGTGTCTTAACTCAGCGACCATGTCCGTAATCAACTGATTAAAAGTATGACTCCTCTGTATTTGAACCACATTTTGGCTCATAGTGTTAGCAAGTGCATTGGCTTTGGTGGGCAGTGCAGGGCGTTGGCCAAAGTGCTTGAGCGTTTGCTCCTCTATCCATTTCCTTATTTCAGAAACCTGCTTTTCTTGTTCAGTAAGTTCAAGTAGTGCTAAAAACTCTGCCTGATTAACTCCAGGTCGTTCCAGCAAGACCCAGAGGAATTCGGCATACTTCAATAACACCGATATGAGGTTAG
>VGKN01000231.1 GCA_016867055.1 Candidatus Omnitrophota bacterium | reverse complement strand
TTAGGGTTTATGCTGTCGGCTATTGCAATTGAAAGTTTTCAAAAAAGTAAAACTGTTATAACATTATTTGTTCCGGTTATTGCATTAGGAGTCCCAATAATTGATACCTCCCTGGCAATACTACGTCGCTTGATTAAGAAAAAACCTATCTTTAGACCCGATAAGCAACATGTCCATCATCAGCTTTTACTGCGCGAAAAATCCCAGCAACGAGTTGTACTATCGCTTTATTTCCTGTCGGTTTGTTTTGGTATGATAGCCCTTAGTTTTAGGGGTATTCGTGGACTTTATGCGGTCATTGCATTAGCGATTGTTATCTTGGTTACTTACAAATGGATGAAAGACTCTGGTTTTCTTGATTTTAAGTAAGGGATTGACACCGCTTGCCTTTCTGTTATACTAAAAAGTTAAAGAGGGAAAGACAATAAATGAAGATTAAAGAGAATCTTGCTCTTAGTAAATCTATATGGTCGGTAACCTTTAAGATGCTTGCTAAGTATCCATGCCTACTACTTCCCTTCTTAATAACAGCGGTTTTTGAGGGATTTGCGCTAACCATTTTATTTTATTACCCGCGACCACCCCTATCGCTTATATTTGCACCTCCAGTCAAGGCATTTTTCGGAGGGCATTTCCTGCATTACCCGGATAATTTCTTATTACTTCCACAGCTTTTTTATTACGCTCAGGTTCTTGTAACGATGACTGTTGGGGTCGTAATGTTTGGAATGGCAATGGGAATGACATATCAGGCAAATACAATGGGTGAGAAAATAAAGATACTTGGTAATTTAAACAGGTCGTTAAGGCGATACATAACCTTAGCAGGGGTTTGGCTGATTACATTTATTCTATTACTTGTAATCTTAAGAGGTCCACGTTTTTTAATAGTGAAGTTTTTAGCATCAAGGAATTTTAATATAATTGTGTTCAATATTATATTATATATTGGCATAGCCCTGGTGTTTTTAATAGAGGCACTCTTTATATATTCATATCCCGCTATTATTATAGAACGGAGGGGATTTTTAGACTCTATAAAGAGGTCTTTTAATATTTCCAGAAATTTATTTTTAACAACAATTGTTTTAATTATAGTCCCGAGAATTCTGGATGTAATAGTTATATTAATTAAACAAAATCTGGTTCGCTTGATGAATCTGACCTTACCAGAGATAACACTGGCTGTGTTGGCAGTTGGGATAGCAGTAACCTTTATTACCGATTCCTTAGTGTTTCTTGCAACTGCCAATCTATTTATATTTACTATGGAAACAGAAAAAGGCGCAAAATGAAGAATCTTAAATTAAGATATTACATACTTATTTTTATACTCGTTTCTATTTTGACTTTCCTAACAGGGTGCGATACGGGTATTTATTCCGCTGAGAAGCGATATTGGCACGCCTCAAGAAAATTTAATATGTTAATGCAGAATCTAAAGAATGCAAAATCTCAGGATTATCAAACAGTTATAGATGCATTTCGTGAAATTCCCATCCGCTATCCATCTTGGGCAAATAGCCCAAAGGCGCAATTTAATATAGGTCAGTTGTATGCCATACAAAATAATTTTCCAAAGGCAAGGGCTGAGTTTGAGGTTATTTTAAAAGAGTATCCTTCAAATATAGATATATGCGCTACGGCACTTTTTTCAATTGCAGCTATCTATGAAAAAGAGGAAAAGCAGGAGAAGGCAATAGATACCTTAAATAAACTTATGAGCAATTATCCAAATACATATAGCGCCCTTCAGGCTCCTCTTTATATAGCACAACACTATAAAAATAAAGCTCAGGCCCAGGAGGCAAGCGTTGCCTATGCAGCAGCTCTCAAAAAATATCAAAAAATCATCAAGGATAATCCAAAAACGCTCGGCGCTGTATTAGCGGAGGATCTCGCCATTGCTTGTTACGCTGACCAAGGTGAGTGGTATGAGGCTATAGACTATTTGGACAGCTTGGTTAGAGATTATCCGGATGTCCCGTTAGCACCAAAAGCCCTCTTTACTATAGGTCTTATATATCAAGATCAATTGAAACAACCTCAAAATGCACTTGAATCTTATCGTAAATTAATAAATAAATATCCCCAAAATCCCTTAGTTAAGCCAGCCGAAAAACAAATTGAACTAATTAACAAGCCTAAATAAAAATGAGCTCCACTGTAAGTATAAAACTTGCAATAATAATTGCTCTTTTACTTTTGATTTACTGGCCTACGTTTGTCTGGATGAATGCCAGATTCTTGGAGGTGGATTCTTACTATTCACATGGATTCCTAATCCCATTTGTTTTTTCATTCCTAATATGGAAAAAACGTAAAGAGTTAAAAAAAGCTAAAATTGTACCATTAAATATAGGGCTACTCTTAATCATTCCCGCACTTTTTATACACCTCGCTGCCTACAGATGGGGTGTAAATTTTATTTCCGGCTTCTCGTTTATAATCACTCTGTTTGGACTTTCACTCTATCTCTTTGGTAGAGAAATGACACAAAAAATGACATTTCCATTTTGTTTTCTTGTTTTTATGGTTCCCTTGCCGCAGGTCTTAATAATTCATATAAGTTTTAATTTAAAAATCTTTGCTGCACAGATAGCAACTTCAATTATCAAATTGATTAATATACCATCTGTAAGACAAGGAAGTATTGTCTATCTTCCAAATACATCCTTAACCATTGGTGAGCCTTGTAGTGGTTTAAGATCGCTTATCTCGCTTACTGCCTTAGGAGCACTCTATGCACATTTAGCAAAGATATCTTTAATTAAAAAGATAATCTTATTTTCGGTTTCTATTCCCCTGGCTTTACTTGCTAATATTATTAGAATTGTATTACTTCTTATTGTCGCCTTTGTCTATGGTTCTGAGGTTGCCACGGGAAAATTTCACGATTTTTCAGGATTTTTGTTGTTCATTTTCGCATTGATTGGCTTGGTAATAGTTGAGAGGACTATATCATGGCAGAAAAAAAATTAAACTTTATAGTTACTGTGGTTCTTTTAACATTGACTGCCTGCAGTGTTTTATTTATATCCAGCGCAAGAAAAACATCTATAATTAACGGAAGATTATTAAATTTCCCAATGAAGCTTGGAAATTGGAGTGGCAAGATTTTACCAATGGATGCAAGGGTATATCAGATTTTGGGTACCGATAAAGTTCTCTTTAGAGAGTATGTAAATCCACAAAACGAGAAGGTATGGTTTTGTATTGTTTATGGTGAGCAAAACAGGCAAAGCTTCCATCCTCCGGAATACTGTTATTTAGGTGGGGGAAATGCGGAACTTCTAGACAAGGGTAAAGTCGCTCTCCGGCTAAATGAAAAGAGGATTATTAACGTAAACAAACTACTCTTTCAAATAGGAAAATACAAACAACTTGTGCTTTATTGGTTTACTGCAGGCAACAAAATGACAGAGAATTACTATAAGCAACAAATCTACTTCGTCTTAGATGAAATAAAATACCATAAGAGTAGCGGAACAT
>VGKN01000230.1 GCA_016867055.1 Candidatus Omnitrophota bacterium | reverse complement strand
TCCTTCCTTATCTCTATAGGCAATGCTCGGGATATCTTTAAAATTTTTTCCATTCTCTAATGCCAATATAAATTCAGGCAACGTCTCTATGGCCTCTCCTATTATTCCGTAGTCTATCTCCCTATGAGAAAGCGCCTCCTCTGGATACAAGGTCATATTAACACCGCCTGTTATGACCGGTATATCCAGTTCCGACTTTAGAAAACGAACCCACTCAAGAGCATCATGGAAGTGGTAGGTTTCTGATCTAAATCCCAAAATATCCGGATTGAATTTTCTTATTCTCTGAAGCGCTTCCTCCTTGGATAAGCCCAGAGCCCGCGCATCAACCAGAATGACATTATGGCCGTTTTTCTCAAGGATTGCCGCTACATATGCTAAAATTATTGGCGGAGCCAGACAAAATTCCTCATCCACTGTACTTAAGTTCTCAGAAAATATTTTGTGTGAGTATGGCGGAAAAATTAGCGCTATTTTCATTTCATTTTTATTAAACGAAGATTTTATAAATTATTTTGTCTGGTGATGTAACTGCTAGTTTGAGTTCAGTATAACTTACGTATATATGGCTGAATATTTTTACCTTGACCTTATCAGGGGTCATCCATTTTCTGATTTCGTAAATAAGTCGTTTTAATGGGGATTGAATATTTGCCCTTTGATAATCAACTTCTTTTATTGACGGAAGGTTTGCAAGATATGCCTCATAGTCAACTGCAGTCATACTCGATTGGGTTATTTTTTTTAACTGCCAGTCGCCCTTCTTTATTTCATTGATTGTAGCAATCTCGCCTGAACTGTTTACAAAGTAAACACCATTATAAGTGTCAAAAACCCTCCATGCATTATTCAGTTTTACAAGAGATAGCGGCATAGAAAATACCTGATTCCTCTCGTATACCCTGTCAAAAAAAGCATTCGCACCTGCATAACTGCAAAGAGTCGTAAATACATCTTGGGACTGGTCCCTTGCGCCGTAACCCCTGACTATAATATGCCAGACATGGTCATCTACAACCGGGAATCCTTCGGGCATCTTCTTTATATGGCTATGAGTCCATTCAAATAATTTTACAATTTTTTCTTTTTCAGTTTTGGAATTTTGTAATATTCTATTTACTAATAATTTGTAATTGTAGTGCCTGTCAAAAAAATCTAATATCTTGAGATATAAAGGTATTTTAATTGTAGATACTTTACGGTTAATACCCTGTTTAATTGTAACCTCTGTATTCAACGAAAAAATAACGCTTAGAATTATAATAAGGCTTATAGAGAGAATACATAATTTCTTCTTCATAGAAAATTTTTTATAATGCTGCTTATCTGGTTTATTCTGTTTTCCCAGGTATTGGCTTTTGCAAATTCTATGCGCCTCTTTTTTAATTCAGGGCTGTCATTTTTAATTACCTCGTCTATCGCCTGAATAAACTCAGTGTAGTTTTTTGCAATTTTTATTAACCCTTTGTCAGAAAATAACTTAACCTCTGGCAAATCTGTAGAAACAACAGGCTTTCCGACGCTAAGATATTCATAGAGCTTAACAGAGGATATGGCTTTTGTAAACTCATCAATCCTGTAAGGAATTAAGCAGACATCCATTGCTTCAAGCAAGGAATGTAAATACAGGCGATCTTTATACCCCAGTTTATATATATTTTTATTGGACTTTAATATATTATTAAAAGCGCGGGATTTAATATCGCCTGCTATAACCAAAGACCAGTTTCTATTAAATTCTGCTATTTTTTCTAAAAGAGTTAAATCAACACGATGGTCAACAGTACCCACAATACCTATCAAAGGTTTTGATGTAGTTTTTATCTCGTTTGAAATATCAACTTTGTCAATTCCTTCCAAGAATCGTGAATCCGCAGCGCTGGGTACCAGAAAGGTGTTTTCATTAAGTTCCTTTTTATCGGCGAATATTTTTTGAGAAGAAGCAAAAATTATATTAACTTGTTTACTAAGTCTATTTTCTAAACCTTTTATTGTTGCCCGCCATAAAGGATTATTTTTTTCATCGCTATAGAAATCTATACAATGATATACTGATAATCTCGGCATTAGCTTACGCAGTAAATATACAGCGGTTGGCTCATACGTCCAGAAAACTGAATCATTAAAATGTAATTTTTTAAGAAGTTTCTTAATTTGAAATAACAATATGTACTGGTTTAATCTATTTATAAATTTACTGTAATAACCAAACGGCAGATTTAACCAAGGCCGATAAACAAAAAGATTTTTATTTATGACCTTAAGTCTTGGGCAAAGAAAATCATTTATCAAATACGGATACTTCAAAAGGTGCAATAAAGAACTTTGATACTCTACAAAAAGGACCCTATTTTCAGATGAAAGTCTTGACATTATCTGCTGACGGCTTCCCCAGGGTTTATCCCAGTTAGAAGTAGAAATGCATATAATATCAAATCCTTCTATCATATCGCCCTTTCTTCTCACCTTTTATTATCATCCTCACAAGATTTCACTACTATTAAAGCATTATACGCATCTATAACAGATACCTCTGGAGGTTTATTATAAATAATCGAATTAATAAAACTATCTATTTGGCATTGTAGAGGAGTTCTAGGTGACATTATAAGATTAGCTAACTTATCTATACGCATATTTCTAAATCTCAGACTCTCTCCATAAGTTAGGACACTCTTTGTTCCATATATTTTAAATACCTCATGCTCATTTTTATTTACAGCTGTTGAACAAACTAAATTAAATAAGAGATTGTTTGGGAATTCAAAACAACATATGGCTGTATCATAACAAGCTATATCTTTTTTGACCTTTATGTTTGATGATCTTATTTTGGACGGAAAACCGAAAAACCATAATGCTATATCTATCCAATGTATTGCCTGGTTAATTAAAACATTTCCCTCTCTACCGCGCCAACCATTACCCTTCTCGTAATATTCCCTATTCCTCATCCACATTAACTTGACTTCCGCTAAATAAGGATTACCTATTGTTTTATTATCTAACGCTCGTTTTATAATTTTTATTTTGGGATCGAACCGCTTTTGAGATATAACGCTTGTTATTGTTGGAGATTTTGAGGCTGCTATAGTTACTTCTTTAGCTAACGCTATATTGAAGTCTAAAGGTTTTTCAATTAATACATGTTTCCCTTTTTGTATCGCTGCTAGAGCCAGTTTAGCATGCCGATTAGGTTCGGTTACTATATCTATCGCATCTATGGACTTATCCATTAATATATCTTCGTATGTTCTGGCTGGTGCTATATTGTATGTATTAGCGAATTCTTTGGCTCTTTGGAAATCGCGACTATATATGTAAACAACCTCTGCATAATTGTTTCTCTGTATAGCCTTTATATGTGCAGGGGATATATCAGAAGTACCTATAATAGCGAACCTTATCTTTTTTATCATATGAGCAACATCTATAATAACTTGAACAAAATATGCATTTATAAAATTTTTATATTACTTGGTTATACTTTTAGTCAAACAAACTATGCA
>VGKN01000229.1 GCA_016867055.1 Candidatus Omnitrophota bacterium | reverse complement strand
AAGGCCTTTGATATATTTGCAGAGGATATAAATCTTGAAAGATCTGGCTCAAATTTTAACTGTTTCTTTAAGGAAAAGCCGCTTGGAAGGTTTTCTTTAAACATCCCAGGTATTCACAATGTCCTAAACTCTCTAGCTGCAATAGGAGTAGGTATAGAGTTGGGGATAGGCCTAAAAAAGATAAAGACCGCTCTTATGAATTATGAAGGTTCCGAGAGACGATTTCAGATTAAATTGGAATTGGATGATATTGTCGTAATCGACGACTACGCCCATCATCCTACAGAGATACAGACAACCATAAAGGTTTTGGATAACTGGCAGAAGAAAAGATTGATTGTGGTATTTCAGCCTCATAGATTTACAAGGACAAAATTTCTTAAAGAAGAGTTTGGAAGGTGTTTTAAGGGCGCAGATTTAGTTATTGTAACCGAAATTTATCCTGCGGGAGAGAAACCCATCTCTGGTATCTCAGCGGACCTGATAGTCAAGGAGCTTAAGGAAAATGGGTGTCAAAATAGTTTTTTTGTTCCAAAGCAAGAATTGACCAGCATACTTTTAGACATGGTTAAGGCCGGAGATATTGTATTAATATTAGGTGCGGGCGACATCGGCAGGTTTTCTAACGAATTTAGCGATGCGCTTAAAGGGATAAAATTTCCACTGGATAGACTATGAGGGTTAGTTTAAATAAAACCCAGAAAGAACTGTTCGGTTTTATCAAAGGAAAGGTTTTGGTTTCCGAATCCCTCTCAAAATATACTACATTTAAGATTGGTGGACCTGCAGATTTTTTGGTGAT
The DNA here is from genome assembly GCA_016867055.1 of Candidatus Omnitrophota bacterium. The sequence continues at coordinate 2,712 of VGKN01000229.1, read as the reverse complement.
ACCAAAGGATGTTGAGGATTTAAGAAATTTGATTATTTATGTTAAGAAAAACTCTCTCCCAAGGTTTATCTTAGGTGGAGGCAGTAATCTACTCGTAAAGGATAGAGGCTTTCAGGGGATAGTGATAAAATTGGATTCAGATTATTTTAAATTTATTAAATTTGAAGATGGATATATAAGGGCAGGCTCGGGTGTTTTAGTTTTTCAACTACTTTCTTATTGTCTTGATTTAGGTATCGGCGGATTAGAATTTTTAACTGGTATCCCAGGCACAGTTGGTGGAATAATTAGTATGAATGCAGGTATTAAGGGGAAGAATATCTCGGATGTGGTTGAAGAGGTGGGGATAATGGACGAAGAAGGGAATTTAAGGTCATTCAAGGAAAAAGAGTTAGATTTTGGCTATAGAAGCTTCAAGCCTTCAAATGTAATAATTGTTGAAGTGCTTTTCAGGGTTTTTAAAAGGAGTAGTATAGATATACTGAAAGATATGAAGAAAAATATTTCTCATAAAAATAAAACCCAGGATTTAAAATTTCCAAGCGCTGGATGTATATTCAAGAATCCAAAGGATTCTTCTTTAACAGCAGCTCAGCTCATAGAAGAGATAGGTTTCAAGGGTAAAAGAGTAGGTGATGCAAAGATTTCAGAGAACCATGCAAATTTCATTATAAATACTGGCAATGCAAAAGCCCGCGAAGTTATTTCCCTTATGAATCTTATTATTGAAAGAGTAAGACGGGCTTATAAGATTAAACTTAAACAAGAGATTGTTATTTTAGGATAATCTTAAGTGAGCCAAAAAATAACCGAAGTTCTCAACAGAGAAAAAATAGGTATTCTATTGGGGGGTTCTTCCAGCGAAAGGGAAATATCCCTAAAAAGTGGAGAGGCAGTGTATAATGCTCTTAAAGAAGAAGGGTTGAATGTTATAAAGATTGATGTCGTAGAAAAAAAGGCTATAGAACAATTTAAGGAGTCGGGAATTACCTTAGCCTTCATAGCGATGCACGGAGGTTTTGGCGAAGACGGAAGGCTTCAATGTATATTGGAAAAACTCAAAATTCCTTATACAGGTTCTGGTGTAAAGGCAAGTCAACTTGCAATGGACAAGGTTGCCTCTAGAAAAATATTTGTTAAAAAAGGTATTAATGTCCCTAAATATAGACTTATAGTAAAGAATGAAAAGGTTGAATTGAACGGTTTTAAATTTCCTCTTGTGGTAAAGCCTTCTTCGCAAGGTTCAAGTATGGGTTTGACCATAGTGGATAAAAAGGATAAATTACCAGATGCTGTTAAGAGCGCATTTCAGTTTGGTGACAGGGTGATAGTTGAGTCATATATTGAGGGTAGGGAAATTACTGTAGGTATATTCAATGAAGAGCCCTTGCCTATTATAGAGATAATCCCAAAAAGAAGATTTTTTGATTTTAAGGCAAAGTACGAGTCTGGACAGACGAATTATATTGTGCCAGCAGATATAAAATATGATGACTTTAAGACAGCACAGAAAATTGGGCTTTTTTCCCATAGGGTGTTGGGCTGCAGGGATTTCTCAAGGGTTGATATGATTCTGTCAAAAGAGGGCAGGCTTTTTGTTTTGGAGGTTAACACAATACCAGGGCTAACAAAAACAAGTCTCCTGCCAAAGGCTGCAAATGCAGTTGGTATAGATTTTTCTAATCTGTGTAAGGAGATGTTAAAGCAAGCTACATTAAGACGTATCTAACAGAATTTAATTATGCTTGATAATTTGAATTTTAAATCAAAGTTTCAACCTAAAACAATCTATCTATCTTTACAGAGATTACTCCACACTACGCCTTCACAGGCGTGGCTTTGGAGAAGAACCTTGCGGGAGAACCATTCCCATTTATCACCGTCTTTACAAGCGGGGCTTTCTGTGGTACGGGGTAAATCCGCTGGGCTATATCTTTTCTTAGTTTTGCTTATTTTATTTTTTTTATTATTAAATATTTACAATTTTAATAGGTCATCCTGTTTTAACATTGAGTTTGTTGAGGTTAGGCTGAAAAGGATAGATACTACCCAAGCACCTCTTTTTTATAAATTTAAGGGTGGGGTCAATATATTCCAGAAGAATCTTTTTAGTAAACTTAATTTTTTTGCACATAAGTTTGACCCTGATATTAAGAATGTAATAATTAAAAGATTATTACCTTGCAAGATTATAGTATATATAGTGGAAAGAATCCCCTGTTTTTTTGTGAGGACAAAAACAGGGTTGTATATTATTGATAGAGATTTTGTTGTATTATCGAGTACACCTCAAGATTTTTACAAGCTTAAAAGAGAGAATATAGTTTTACCAACCGTACTTGGCCTTGAGGCAGAATTAAATAATACAAAGGTTGGCCATAGGTTTAACTCTTTTAGACTTAAGATTGCAAAAGAAATTTTGAGAGCATTCAATAGCTCCCTTTTATCAAGATATTTTTCCCTCGCAACCATCAATGTTAGCCAAACAAGGCGCATATCAGTAGGGCTCTCGGATGGCACCGAGTTGATATTAAATGAAGAGCTTTTGAAAAATAGACTGGACAATTTGCTTAGAATATTTTCCGAGTTAAAGAAAAATAATATTAAGCCACGATATATTGATTTGAGGTTTGAGGAGCCAGTAATAGGAATTAGATAATGAAAAAGAGTAATCTTGTTGCAGGTCTTGATATCGGGACAGCCAAAATATCC
>VGKN01000228.1 GCA_016867055.1 Candidatus Omnitrophota bacterium | reverse complement strand
AAATAACTTGTTGCTAAGAGCATTCGCAGTATCAGAGAAGTGTTTTGACTGCGAAATCTGAGTTTTGAGTTGTTCAAAATAGGTTAAAAACTCTCCCTGCCCGGAACTGCCGCTTATTGCCGTTATCCACTGTGGATGGTAATATATGTATATCTTTATCGCGCGCAAGAATAATTCGTATCCTAAAAGCGGAAGTGCCATAAAAAAAGAAAAGATTAAAAACCGGCGGAGTTTTAAGCCAAACGGCTTACCTTTAAGATTTGTAGAATAGTGTAGAATTTCAGAGAACCAGAAAACAAAAGGCATCCAAAAAAGATTGTAGTGAGAACTGAATGCAAAACCTATTGTTAAACCCGCAAGGAGCAAGAACTTGTTGTAACAAAAATTCTCTGTAGCAAGCTTGTCTTTACGCATAGCATATATATAAAATAGGACGGCGGAATATGCAAAAAATACAGAGGAAATCTGAGGTAATGCGGTTCTTGAATAATAGATATGAAAATAAGAAATTGCCAGCATAAATGCGGCGATAATACCTATTTGCTTTTGTCCCAATGCGCAGGAAATATAATATATAACCGCTATGGTAAGCAGCCCTGTCAGTGCAGATACAAGTTGCAGGGTATAAATATGCAATCCTGAAAACAGAGTTGCTATAAGTCCCAAAACAAAAAAAGTGGGTTTTCCTGCAAGGTAATGATTAATACCATAGGTAAGCATATACTCAGAAAATTCTCCTAAATCTTTGCCAAATATAAATGTATTGATTATATATCTAATGGCGGCGTGTAAGGTATAAAGGACTCCGGTATAATGACCTTCGTCCCAGGAAAATATGCCTCTTGAACTTAAGTTAACGAATCTTAAAAAACCACCGAGTATTAGAATAATCCCCAGAGTCGTCAATAACAAAAAATTTTTTTTCATATACTACTACTTCTTGAAAATATGTTATTAACCCCAATAATAACAAATATCAAAAGAAAGGGCAGGATGGGTATTCCTGACCTCGCACTCGCAAAGGTAAATGTATGAAATATTATAAAAAATACGATTACAGTCAAAAGAGGAAAAAACCTATTTATATCATATCTTATATTCCAGACTCCAATAATCCCAAGCACAAGGGTTGCAACTGACAACACAAGCATAAGTACCTTCCATAAAAGCGAAAAAGGGTTTTTAAAAAATAAGGTTGTGTCCTTAATATAATAACTTAGCGGAATCTGGTGAAGATTAAAAAAGGAACTATAACTACTTATAAACATACGTTGAAATTTTATAGGCATTAAAAGTAGATACCCTATAGGATCATTTTTTATATTCTCCAGTGATGCCTTAAATAATTTTTTGTCATTTGTTATTGTAGTATAACTTTGTCCCTTGCCCACAATCTCTTCGTACTTCTGGTAAGCCTTTGGACTCATTCCTAAATCATAACCCCTACCCGGGGTATAGGTGCCGAGCCATAAGGCTATTCCTCCTCCTGTTGCAACAGGACAGAACTTACCTGATACAGCATAATTTCTAACGGTCCAGGGAATAATAATCAGTAGCTGTCCGCATAAAAAAAGACAAATATGATTTAGTATAAGCTTCTTGTTTTTGTTGAAAATAAGCTGTGTAAAAAGCAAAAATAGTACGAAGTAAGCTGTTATTGACCTTGTAAGAGCAGTTATGCCAAAAAGTAATCCGGATAAGAAATAAAAAAGTTTACTTTGTTTGCTGAATGCATTTGTTAAGACAATTACGCTTAAACCTAACAAAAGAGTGAATAACAACTCGGAGAGCAAAGAACTGCTCAGCGCTATCAACACAGGATGAAATGCAATGGTTGTAAGCACCTGACACGAAAGGCTCTCATTGATATACAGCCTTGCTAAATAAAAAAATATCATGCACGTAATCATTCCGAGTAAAGACTGAATTATGCGCGCTGCCATAGGATTATATCCAAATATTGAGTAAATCCCTGCCAAAAATAGTGGGTACACAGGACCTCTGAATAGAGTAGGGTTTACTTTGTCATAGCTTAAGCCGTAGCCTGAAATTAAATTCAACGCAAGTGTGTTATAGCCTGATGAATCCTTATCAATAGGTATAGGAACAGCGAAGCAAAAAATTACCCTTAGTATAAACGCTAAAAGGAGGATTAAAAAAATATACTTAACATTCATCTTTGTCTTATACGGCAAATATTACGATATCGTCTGATGGTCTTCCTGTCTGGGTAAGAAAAGTAACTTTTTTCATTGGGGTCATTATAAATGTGCTTTACCAACCCCCGCTCTATCATATCAACCGCCCTAACAAGCAAATGGCCTGACACTTCAAACGCTTTGGGATACAGGGTATCCAGCGTGTCCCTTTCGGTAATTGGTATATTTTCTTGAAGAATAATATCTCCGCTATCAAGTTTTTCATCAATATAATGCACGGTAACTCCGAATTCTTTCTCCCCATTTAATATCGCATGCATGATTGGCTGAATCCCGCGGTATTTTGGCAACATACCAAAATGAATATTAATACACCCTTTTTTGGGGGTATTTATCAGCTCCCTACGAAATACCTGGGGACAATTAAAAGAAATTATTAAATCAACTCCTAAATCCTTTATCAAATTAATAAATGAGGGATTATTTATATCTTTAACTGGATATACCCTGATGCCATATTGTTGAAACATTCTGACAATACAGCCACCCTTTATTTTCCATAATAAGTGATGCATACCTATGTTAAGAAAAGAGGGTAACCCATAAATACCCATTGTGCTAATAATTCTTTTCCTGTTTAATATCCCAGGAGGAAATGAAACTCCGATCACCTTTTCTCTATATCTTTCTAAGAAAATTCTGCAACTTGTGGGTGAATACATCGGTTCATCTATCATCAAAAAATAAATTTTCATTTCTCAAGAAGAATTTTTGCTATAGATTCCATAGTGAGTATCTCATAGTCTTTTTTAATGATACGAAAACACTCTTTTAACATATTCATTTTTTTTTCTAAGCTTAGGCGCATACAAGGGTGCCGCTCAAGTCCTGGATAATATGATAAAAGTTCATCCTCTTTTGCATCAGCAAGGTCAATGGAGTGTAATTCATAAGAAAGTATTTCTAATTTGTTAACAAGTGAATATTGCCATTTAAAAAAATTCATACCTATTGAGAACAAAATAGTTGAATAGAATGGAAAGCGAATATACGGAACCATAGTAATAGGAAACTCTATCAATTTCCTTCTTCCATTATAATGATGTAATTTCTTTCCAGGGATATAGGGGCGGTTTGGTGTAAAACCACTTAGAAACGGACCCATTTTTCTATACTTACCCCTACATAGAAATGCATAGACAACCTGCTGCAATATTTTATAAAAACATGGGAAAACTGAAGAATCATATAGATAACCCTCTCCTTGTAGTATGTCCAACATCTCATCGTCAATATCGTAGCAGGGTGCCCTGAATCCAACAACTCTTTTACACGTGATATCCTCTAATAGTTTTCCAGTATTCAGTA
>VGKN01000227.1 GCA_016867055.1 Candidatus Omnitrophota bacterium | reverse complement strand
TGCAAGGTGTAGCACATAATACATCTAAGATTACAGGCATTGGTTGATTCAATATCTATATGGAGAGGAAAATCTCCCACTATTCTATTTTTTGGATTTTCTACCCATTTTTTTCTATATTCAGAGTATCCCTTCGGAAAAAACTCATCGCTATTCTCTGCTGAATCTGTTCCGAGTATGCCAATATGGTTTGGATAGTTTGCCATATCGGCATTTTTTAAAAGTTTTTCTATTGTTTTATCCATTTCTGTGGCCGATTTAAAATGCTATATCGCAGTATGAGATAAATTCACCCTTTTTTATGTTCCGCATAGTCTTTTTTCCTATAATATATTCATATTGGGACACAGGTATACCTCTCAAGGGTCTTAAAGGAATAATCATATCACTGTTTATGTTTACTCCCTTTCTTATATCGCGAGATGCGGCTAATCCCCTGCGTAACCTTTTTCTCATATCGAGTTCTGCATTTGAGGGTTCTTTTTTAAAATCACCTAGCATCTTTTCTATTCTCCTTATATGGTTAACCATATCCTTAAATTCGGCAGGCTCTAAGGAGAGACAATGGTCACCTATCGGTTGAGTATTATCTAAAGTAAAATGCTTTTCTATGGTGCAGGCGCCTAATGCCACAGCGCCAAGGGGCGCTGTTATGCCCACAGTATGGTCTGATAAACCTACAGGTATTTTAGGAAACTTCTTTTTAAGGAATGCTATGGAGTTAAGGTTAATTTCAGAGTCAGGGCAGGGATAGTTTGATATGCAATGCATAAGAATAACGATGTTCTTTGAGAGTCTTTGAAGGGCTGTTTTAATTTCATCTACTGTTGACATACCAGTTGATAATAAAATTGGTTTGGCTTTCTTTGAAATTGCAAGTAGAAGAGGGACATTATCTATATCTCCGGATGCTATCTTATACGCCCAAACAAAAGGTTCAAGCATATACACGCTCTCTTCATCGAAAGGCGTCGAAACAAAAAGCAGTCCCCTGGAAACCGTAAAGGCATGCAACTTTTTGTACTGCTTATAGGTAAACTCCAGACTTTTAAACCTCTCAAATTGGGTTTTAAAGCGCCTTTTTACAAGTTTTAAGGCGGGCTCGCTCTTATGTATTAATTTCTCTGCTCTATAAGTCTGGAATTTAACTGCATCTGCGCCTGCTTTATGAGCCTCTCTGATTAACCTCAACGCAGTATTAAAATCTCCGTTATGATTTGAGCCAATCTCGGCAATTATCAATACCCTATCTTCAATTTTAAAATTTCCGATGTTCATTTATTCTTTAAAAAATTTATCTGTTTTTTAGGTTTTTTTTTTTTTGCCCCCAACTATTTTTTATCATCTGCTTGGCAACCCATATGTCATATTCAGTTTCAAGGCGTATTGATTCATACGGCTTCATCTCAATATATCCCACCTTCTTACCAAGCAGATTTTTTGAAATAAGATTTTCTGTTCTGAATACGTACAGGGCGCCATTTTCCTTGTATATAATCTCCTTTTCTTCCCTTAAGAACCGCTTTTGATAGCCCACGGGTTTCAAACCTGCATCGCTTGGCTTCCAGTGAAATGTAATGTCCTCCACAACGCTTATAACCGAATCGGTATTATGGGCGAAAAGACTATGAATTGCCTCGCTAATATGTTTTTCCTTCAAAAATATAGACCTGAAGTATAATAACGCTATTATATCAGGAGAATAATTATCTTTTTCTCTCAGATACTCTACAGCGTGTAAGATAACCTCTTCTATCGGCACCGAATACCTCGCAAGTTCCTTCGGTCTTAAAAATGGCGCCTCAGCTCCAAGCTGGCGCGACAGCCTTGCAACAGATTCATTCTCTGTTGAGACTATAGTCTTATCTATAAGTTTGGTTTTTAATACCTCTTGTATCGCGTAACCTATAACAGGTTTACCGCTAAGGTTGTAAGTGGGGAGTTTTATACCACTTCTTAAAGAAGACATAGCGGGAATAATTGCCATGATTTTCTTTTTATGGTCTAAACGCCTCTTTTCAACAAACGAACGCTTTACCTCTCTTCGTGCATCCATTCTTCCTTCGTAATTCTTAGACATAGAGGATTCATGTTGTCTATAATACATAAGCGGCAGATTTATATTATAAACTTTGAATCTTTCAATGAATCTCATCCAGAAATCATAGTCTTCTTGATATCTTAAGGTCTCATTATACCCTCCTATTGCGTCATAACAGGTTTTTCTGTACATAGCCCCAGCTGCAAGTGGCGGACGGTTTAAAAGTCGCGTTTCATTATTAACTTTAATGAGACGGGTATAGTCTAAAATCTCTCCTTCCTCGTTTACCTTGTGGTAATCACAGTACACCATACCAATATCTTGCTTTCTATCAAGTAAATTACTTTCAACGAGCAGAATATTTTCATCAAAGTAGTCATCTGCATCAAGTCTTATTATGTATTCTCCTTTTGAAAGAGCAATTCCTCTATTACAAGCACAGGCAAGTCCTACGCCCTCTAAGTTTAAAATCCTTATTCTGGAATTATCTTCATATCCTTTAAGAATCTCTGAGGTATTATCTATGCTCCCGTCATTTACAACAATAATTTCATAATTCTCATTAAAATTCTGATTCAATGCACTCTCAATACATTGTGCTAAAAACTGAGCATAATTATGAGCTGTGATTATAATACTTACCTTTAGATACGGCGTATTATTATTCATCCCCTACCTCTTTGGACTCTGCAATAATATTTCTATCTAAACTCTTAAACCATTTATATGTCAACTTCAAGCCTTCGTCCAGCATAAGCATAGGTCGGTAACCAAGGAGTTTCTTTGATTTTTTGATGTCACTAAAATTTCTAAATATTTCTCCTTTTCTTGAAGGTTTAAAACCTATGCCTATATTTTTACCTGAAATTGATATTATTCTTTGAGCAAGGTCAATAATACGTATCTCAATACCTGTGCCTATCTGGAATATCTCTCCGGCTATATCTTTCTTTGTAATGCACAAGATAATAGCATTGCAGATATCGTCCGCATATACAAAATCCCTGGTCTGTGTTCCGTCGCCATAAATGGTCAGCGATTTGCCATTTAAGCAGGTTTTGATAAATTTAGCCACTACGCTAGATTTGTGAACTGAATAAGGACCATAAACATTGGAGAATCTTAATATTATTGTTTTAACACCAAAGGTCTTATAAAAAGCAGAGCAATACCCTTCGCATGCAAGCTTACTGGCTCCATAAGGAGATAGTGGCGAAGGAATTTTTTCTTCATTTATTGGGGGCTCATGAGCGCCTACTGCAGCATTAGATGAAGCAAAGATAAATCTTCTGACCGAATTTTTTGTGCATGCTCTTAAAAGGTTTAATGTGCCAATGATATTTATATCGCAATCTTTCTTAGAGTCTATAACAGAACCTATGACACTGGTATGGGCAGCTAAATGCACAATTACCTCTATCTTGTGGGTTGCTTCATTTATCAATTTTTCATCTCTAATATCTCCCACTATAAAATTCCTGAAATG
>VGKN01000226.1 GCA_016867055.1 Candidatus Omnitrophota bacterium | reverse complement strand
TCCAGTTTTCTAAACGTTGATTGATCTTTTAGACCTATTTTGTCTTTATGACGAGAAAAATCCTTGACGAAATAGGTCTTTTTATTTAATATTAAGAAAATAATACATTAAGGAAGGAGTAAAATTTTGATTAACTGTTCAATTGTCGGCGCAACAGGCTATGCGGGAGAGGTTTTAATAGAGCTTCTGTTAAAACATCACTATATAAAAATTGCATCCCTTTATGCAAAGATAGAGAATTCTCAATCTATATCTAATATTTTCCCAAAATTTAAAGGAAGATTGGATATTTTATGTAACCCTTTTAATATAAATGAGTTAAATAAGAAATCAGACCTTATTTTTTTGGCTTTACCCCATAAAATATCTATGGAGATAGTTCCACATATATTAAAAAAGGGAAAGAGAGTAATTGACTTTAGTGCCGATTATAGACTAAAGAATCTAACACTATATAAACAATACTATGGGGTAGAGCATACAGATAAAGAAAATGTTAAAAAGGCAGTATATGGACTTCCAGAACTACACAGAAAGGAAATAAAAACTGCGGTTCTTATAGCCAATCCTGGCTGTTATCCCACGGCAGCAATTTTGGGACTTGCTCCCTTATTTACAAAAAAAGAGTTGATAGATATAAACTCTCTCATTATTGATGCAAAATCAGGTTTTACCGGCACAGGAAGAAATCCTATGCCAAATCTCCTTTTTTCAGAAATAAACGAGTCTATAAAACCCTATAAAGTAAATATTCACCAGCATGCGCCAGAAATAAACCAACAACTCGGCTTTCTATCAAAAGGAAAAATCAAGATTACCTTTGTCCCACACCTTGTTCCAATTGACAGGGGTATAATAAGTACTATGTATGTAGGATTAAATAGGTCGGTTGATTTTGAGGAATTCTTTAAACTCTATAAAAATTTTTATAAAAATGAAAACTTTATAAGGATACTCGAAAAAGGGAAAAACCCAAATTCTAAGGATGTACTTGGAACAAATTTTTGCGATATCGCCTTATACCCATCTATTGAAAAAAAACAACTAATTATCATCAGTGCAATTGATAATCTTATGAAAGGTGCAGCTGGACAGGCAGTTCAGAATATGAATATAATGTGTGGTTTTGATGAAACAACAGCTTTAATTTAAAAACAAATCTATGAAGATATGCGTAGGTGGAATTTGTGCACCAAAGGGTTTTTTGGCAAGCGGAATTCATTCTGGAATAAAAAAGAGGGGGCTTGATTTAGCCCTAATCTACTCACCTTTTTTGTGCAATGTAGTTGCATTTTTTTCTAAAAACCAGATCCAGGCTGCTCCAAATATTATCTCTAAAGAAAGGGTTCTAAAAAATAAAATGGCCTGTGCTATACTGGTAAATAGCGGAAATGCAAATTGTCTTGTAGGGAAAAAGGGGGTGTCTGATGTAAAGGAATTAACCGCACTTTTAGCTAAGCGTTTAAATACGGAAGAAAGATTTATTCTTCCTGCATCAACAGGGATAATAGGGAAAAGGCTCCCGCTAAATAGAATAAAAATGGCTATCCCCAAACTGATTAACAGCCTGAGTATAAAAGGAAGTTCATCTGCAGGGAAAGCGATTATGACAACAGATAAAATTAGAAAAGAAATAGCGGTTGTTTTTGGTGTAAATAAGTGTAGTATAAAAATTGGCGCTATAGCAAAAGGGGCTGGTATGATTTCACCCTCATTGGCAACAATGCTTTGTTTTATCTCAACGGATGCAAACATATCTTATCCTGCGCTTAAGATAGCCTCAAAAGAGGCATTTGATGTCTCATTCAACAGGATAACAGTTGATGGACAAATGAGCACTAACGATATGGTAGTAATCCTAGCGAATGGTTTAGCGGGAAATTCCATTATCTTGCCCAATACAAAGGATTTCAGGTTATTTAAGATGGCTCTGCGATATATTTGTGAGTATCTTGCGAAGCTCATTGTTAAGGATGCTGAGGGAGCAACCAAATTTATTGAGATAACCGTTAAGAATGCTCTGACAGAATTAGAGGCAAGTAGCATTGCAAGGGGTGTTGCGAACTCACCTCTTGTAAAAACTGCTCTTTATGGGGAGGACCCCAATTTTGGAAGAATACTTTCTGCTATTGGCGCTTGCCCTAGCCGGTTTAATCTAAACAGATTAAAACTTTTTATACAGGGATTGCTCGTTTTCAAGAATGGTGAAATATATTATTCAAATCTTAATATTGTTAAAAATAGACTTAAAAAAGATGGAATAAATATTACTATTGACCTTGGAATCGGAAAAGAGACCTATAGACTCTGGACATCAGATTTAAGCGAAGAGTACATAAGGATAAATTCTGCCTATTCAACCTAAAATGAGAGAGATAATAAAAAAAACAAACACTTTAATTGAGGCCCTTCCCTATATAATGGCCTTTAAAGAAAAAATATTTGTCATAAAAATAGGTGGGGAAATTATAGAGAATAAAAATATACTTGAAAATTTTTTAAAGGATATCGCCTTTTTAAGCTCGGTAGGAATAAAGGTTATCCTTGTCCACGGAGGAGGACAACTTATAAGCAAGAAGATGAGACTCTCGGGTATAAAACCTAAATTTGTGGATGGGTTACGTATTACCTGCAAGGATACCATTGTTATAGTAGAGGATGTGCTGTATAGATTAAATCAGATTATCGTAAAGAAGCTCAAGGCATTAGAGGTAGATGCGGTTAGCATTACCCCAAGAGACAACAACACCATCTTTGCCAAAAAAAGGACATCTAGAATAGACCTTGGATTTGTCGGGATAGTAAGTTCTATTGATAAAAAGAGACTTGTTAAAGTGTTAAAAAGAGATTGCGTTCTTGTTGTCTCTCCGGTGGGCCTGGGAGAAGATTCTCTCATTTACAATATAAATGCGGACATTGTAGCCTCAGAAATAGCCTCTGCTTTAAAGGCGAAAAAACTTATATTTATGACGAATGTGGACGGAATAATCTACAAAACACAAAAAAGGCTACTTTCTACTATCTCGGAAGAATTAGCTAAGCAGCTTTTAAAAAATGGTATAATTGATGGAGGTATGATACCAAAGGTAGAGGCGGGGTTCAATGCCATAAAAAATGGCGTTAGTAAAGTACATATAATAAACGCGAGGTTAAAACATGCCCTTTTGCTTGAAATATTTACGAACAAGGGTATAGGAACAGAATTGGTAAAATAATTATGAAAACCGATGAGATAATAAAACTTTATAACGAATATGTAATGCCTACTTATCTTAAGAGCCCCTTAGTTATAGCAAGAGGAAAAGGCGCCAGGGTGTGGGACATAGAGGGTAAGGAATATCTTGATTTTTTCCCAGGTTGGGCTGTAAGTGGTCTTGGGCACTGCCATCCTTTTGTAGTAAAGGCCCTAAAGCGACAACTTTCCAAAACTCTCCATGTCTCCAATAATTTTTATAATGAACTCCAAGGGGAATTAGCCAGGGTTATCATAAAAAATTCTTTTGACGGAAAGGTTTTTTTTGCTAATAG
>VGKN01000225.1 GCA_016867055.1 Candidatus Omnitrophota bacterium | reverse complement strand
CCAAATCAGTATAGTATCCATTGAAGAGGGCTTTGAGCTTAGACTCGGCGATAAAGAACCTATCCATCTACGCGCACCGCCTACTATACCCCAGCTTATCATTCTACTCCTTGCCCTTACTTATCAGGAACAACCAGAGGTATTCCTAAAGACCCTCCTTGAAACCCTCCTTAAATTAAAGGACGAGCCTGCGATAAGGGAGGATATGCAGAAGGATAAAAACTTAGATGAGCTTATTGGCCTTATCAGTGGATATGTTAAAGAAGGAGTTCTCAACATAGAAGCCCTCTCTAACCAGCCAGAGTTGTATGAAAAAATCCGCGCCCTCTTAGGCGAAGACTTACAAGAAATCCCTCTGGTTAAGAGGTTGCTGACACCATCTACACTAGCCGTTAGACCTATTCCACAACCGATGGAAGAATGGGAAGAAGATTATTATCGCTTAGCCAAGGAGCTCTTAGACGAAGATGCATTGGAACTGTTTGAAAGAGTTGACCGTTACTATAGAGAAATAGATATTGAGCAACTGAAAGATAAGATTAGGGGGATTGCCGAAGCTGTTAATGAAGAAATACCTATCGCCTGTGGGGTTTATGGCTTGGGCTACCCGTTTTATGGTGCGGCAGATATGAGAAAAAGAATTTATCAAACCCTTGAGGAATTGAAAGCTGGTAAAATCTTAATAACCGATTTTATGCGTAAGATTGTCCCTGACATTGACATATTGCTTGTTTATCAGCCATCAAAGAAAAAACGTTGGCCCATAAAAGACGATATGGATGATAGGTTCACAGATGATTTCCTTGCCGAGATTGAATCCTACATAGAGCAATGGATGGAGACATTTGACAGGCTTACGGCACAGTACAATCTTACACATCAATATGCGAAAGGTACGGATGGTATTTTACCACTGATTAGAGAAATTCTCACTACAGACAGGCTTCATGTTGATATAGTTCCGGTTCCCTTGGATGCTTGGAGCAAGATTTCTGTTTTCGTAAAACCAGAGGACCTAAAGCACTTTAAATTTATTCGGGACCTTTTATTTACAACCGAGCCACTATCAAAGAAAGAAACTTATTTACCAGAGGATGTCCCGCTACAATTCCGGCGTAATTACATCCTCAACTTATTAGAATCAGATATACTAACATCAGGGCAACTATTGGCTAAGGTTATTGAAATTCATCCTTATAGAGATTTAATTGAACTCTTTCCCCAAACAAGACAAGAAGTAACGGCAAAATTAACAGAGGCAATAGAATCTGCCTTGCAAGAAGGCTTGATTTATAAAGATGGAGAAGAAAGATTGGGTCTTACTGCGAAAGGGAAAGAACTGCTACAGTCCATTTTATCTGAAAGGGAGGGAATTTTAAGAGAAGGGTTAAAAGCTAAAGCTCTGGCACTACCTGATATAGCAACTCTAACTCCTTCCCAATTAAGTGCATTATATCAGCAGGCAGAGCCTGCCACGCGACTTGTGATTCGTAAATCAGAGGCTTATGCCAAGGCATTGGGTAACTTAGTAAAATCATTGGAGATGATGGAGGGTTCTATCTCTGAAACTGTCCAACTCCTTAGGGATTTAGGGGTCTTAAATACAAGGGTGCTTGAAGGAGGTATCCCCGAGGGCTTTAGGCCTATAATTGCAGATGTAGAGGTAAAGGGAATGGAGGCGGTCAAATTTATTGTATTGGTGGATAACGATATGGACAGGTTAGCTGAATTAGCAGAAAAGAGTATTGTCCCTATTGTTTTTGGAGGAAGTATAATTTTTAACCCCCCAGGGGCAGGGGATACAGATTTATTTGTATATGATAAGGGTAGGGTTTTAGTTAAACTGTTGCGGGAACGTATAAAGTCTATGCTGAGAGGGAAATTAAGACGCGGGGTAGATTGTTTAAACGCAGAAATATTATCATTGGGCAATGTGTATATACCCTTATTTAGGGTTTGGTTTACCCCACAGCTTGATGAGCAGGGTAGGATAAGCGCAGGCAGGGTTAGCGCATTTAATAGTGACTGCATAACGCAGTTAAGCGAAGGATATATTAGTCTGGCTATGCCAAAGAAATCTAAGCCTTACAATTGGGATTATAATAAACAACATTTATTTGCGAGAGCTGTAAAATTATTATTGGATTTGCCAGATTTCAGGGTGAGCGAGGCGTTGTTAAATATATTTGAGCCATTGCCTGCATACAAAGAAATCGTTGACTTAATTAGGGCTAAATTGATTGATAGGCGCAATGTTGATGGCTTCTTGGAAGAATTGGTGGATATGTTCACCAACAGGGATAACCTATCAGCGGAGGATAAAAAAGGCGTATTTTTAGAACTAAATGCGACGATAGGCAATCCGAAGATAATAAAGTTATTATTTGAAAAGCTCTCCAGCGTTAGTAAAAATTCAGAAAATGTGGATATCGCTAATTTCATCGCTAGCTTATTATATATATTATTTTCACGCGATTTTTTTAACCTTAGCAAAGCCATGCCTCCCGAGCAATATCTTAATAAGATAGAGAATATTGTGTGCCTTCCTGTCTATAGCTTAACCGTAAAGGATAAAACAAGCCATATTGTTTATTATGGCGATTTGACAGAACCGGCTACACATCCGGCTCCGTCTAGAGAAATACGACCTTACATATATGCCGAGGAAGAACTGTCAGAAAAAGGCGTCGCATTAGATATAAGGGTGCTCGGCAATATACCCGATAAAGAGACGTTTATTCTGTTATTCCAGAGATTGAATGAGCTACTTACCCAAATAGCCCAGATACGCAATGCGCCGGTCTCTCCACAGGCTATGGCAAGGATTGGTTTAGCCTTGGTTACCAAGCTACGGAAGGAGGATGAGGTCCAGTGCCTTAATGCATTAATTCTGCTATTGGGCTCTTCTTATAATAACGATATCAGGCAAATGGCATTAGGTAATCTTAAGGATATGTATCAAGGAGAGGGATTAGTTGCTAAGGTTCTGGTTGAGAGATTGGCTGATGCAGGGCTAAAAGAAGCCATTAAAAGCGCCTTTAGGGACCTTCTTGAGGCAGCCGACCTTGCCGTATTGATTAAGGAGGGGCTATTAAGCCAAAATGCAGAGATTGCCAAGGAAGCAGAGGGGCTGATTATAAGTATAGCTACTGATGAGAAGACAAGGGGTAAGTTAGAGGAGGCAATAGCTAAATTAAAAAGTGAAGGTGCCAATGAAATAATTGCAGCAGTTGAGGCTAAATTAAAAGCCTTAGAACTTGAAGCTGGACAAGACCGAACCCCAACCCTCTGCGTTACAGGAGATACCCTTCTTCCAGTGCTTCGTAGGGAAGTGCCAGGTGCCAGGTGCAGGGTGCAGGGTAAAGAACCTAACCTAGCACCTAGCACCAAGCACCAAGCACAGATAGAGTTTATTTCCATTGTCAATGTCCAACCCGGTGACTATGTCTTATCCCTAAATGAAGAGACCCAAACTATAGAACCCCACCGAATAAACGCCCTGCTTGATATGGGAGTTAAGCCAGTATATAGACTTACCACTGCCTCAGGAAGGTCTATAAAGAC
>VGKN01000224.1 GCA_016867055.1 Candidatus Omnitrophota bacterium | reverse complement strand
GCATCTGACTTATAATCCATAAAGTTCTTCTTTCGGAAAATCCTTTGTAAGTTTATAGACAGACAAAGCTAAGCTATTTGCCTTTCTCCAAGCCTCTAGATTATAAAATTCTTTTATCGTTTTATTCATTATCGCACATTACTCGTTACGCATTACGCGTTACTTAGTTTTTATCTTCCACTTTAAATATTGTTCAATAAACCCATTCAATTCCCCATCCATCACATCCAGGGCTTTGGCTGTCTCATAGTTAGTCCTATGGTCTTTCACCATTGTGTAGGGATGAAATACGTATGAGCGAATCTGGCTTCCCCAGGCAATGTTCTGCTTTTGCCCATAGCGTGCTTCTTGCTTTTTCTTCTCTTCTTCCATCTTCAACTCATATAACTTCGCCCTCAATATCTTCATCGCGGTTTGCTTGTTTTGAAACTGCGAGCGCTCATTCTGGCACTGGACAACTATACCTGTGGGTATATGGTTTATGCGAACTGCTGAATCAGTAGTATTTACACTTTGGCCTCCGGGTCCGCTTGAGCGGTAAACATCTATCTTTAAATCCGAGAGTTTTATATCTACCTCAACATTATCCTCAATTTCAGGTATTACATCTACAGAGGCAAAAGAGGTGTGCCTCCTTTTATTCGCATCAAACGGAGAAATCCTCACAAGCCTATGAACGCCTGTCTCCGATTTTAAGTAACCAAAGGCAAAAGGGCCTTTCACAATCATAGTTGCATTCTTTATGCCTGCCTCTTCACCGGCAAGCATATCCACCACCTCGGTTTTAAAACCCTTGCTCTCAGCCCATCTTGAATACATCCTTAAAAGCATCTTCGCCCAGTCGCAGGATTCTGTCCCACCTGCACCAGAATTTATGCTCAGTATGGCATTATTCTTATCATGCGCCTCACCAAGCAATCTGCTAAACTCAAGTTCATTTATCTTGCTCTGAATATTACTTAATTCAACCCGAAACTCTTTTATCGTTCGCTCGTCATTTTCATCTATAATGTCAATGAGTTCGGATATATCTTTGAATTTATGCAAAACCTCGTTAAATGGCTCAATTGCGGCTTTCAATTGTTTCAATTCCTCTATGGTCTTATTAGTGTTTTCCTGATTATTCCAGAAATTTTTATCCGCCATAGAGAGTTCTATATCGGATATTCTATTATTGAGTTTTTCTACATCAAAGATACCCCCTGAGTTCGTCGATTTTGAGGGAAATATCTTTTAGCCTGTCTTTTAATTCTGAAAGCATAATCCAACCTCCATTAGTTATACATTATGAGTGATAACTTATATTTTTACACGTTACGGATTACTCGTTACTCGTCCCTTTATTTTTTATTAAATTATCACATTTCTGGCGGGATTACAATAAAAATACAACGATTGGTTATAAGTTATTGGGTTATTAAGTTATAGTAATAAGCGATAACTTATTTATTATTAAAGAGTTATATCCTTTTCAAACATTAGTAATCTTTTTTTTGTATCTACACCCAAAGAATAGCCGCCGATGGAGCCATCATTTTTTATAACCCTATGGCAGGGAATAAGTATTGGAAATGGATTTTTCTTTAATGCCTGTCCTACTGCTCTGACTGCCTTAGGCCTGCCTGCTTTTTGGGCAACCCATTTGTATGAACGTGTCTGGCCAAGAGGAATAGTTGAAACAACTCTTAAGACTCTTTTTTCAAATTCGGTAAATTTTATTTTAGATTCCTTCTTCATTATTTAGGGAAATGTTAAAAAGGTTACGGTTACGATACCCGTTTCGTTTTTCGGTCAGGTCAATCGTATAATAATTTTCTTCTCTTAATCTTTTAACGTAACCGATACGGGCTTCGTTACCTTAACCGTTACCAGCTACCAATTTCTTCGCTCTCAGTTTTTTATGATAACTTATTGCAAATCTATGCGCTTCGTCTCTTATCCTCTGGATTAAATGTAGCGTCTTTGAATCAGAAGTCAAAACTATTGGTAATTTTCTATTCAGAACATAAATCCTGTCAGGCTCTTTTGCTATTGCGATAATCGGGATATCTAAACCAAGTTCTTTTAAAGTCTCTGATGCAACTCTTAAATGGGCTCTTCCCCCATCAATCAAAATTAAATCTGGTTGGGTTATATTTTCTAAAAGGACTCTTTTATATCTCCTTGAGATGATTTCTTTAATCATTGAAAAATCATCTATCTTTTTAACCGTCTTAATCCTGAACCTTCTATAGCCTGACTTATTTGGCTTGGTCATAATAAAACTTACCATAGAGCCAACGGCTTCTTTTCCGCCAATATTAGATATATCAAATGCTTCAATTCTATTTGGAAAGAATTTTAGATTTAAAATTTTTTTTAGTTCTTTTAGCTCATCCGGAACATCGGATTTCCTTCTGGTTATAGTAGTTGTAAGAGATGTTAGTTGGTCTCTAATTTTTGCTGCTTCCTCAAATTGTAAGTTCTTTGAAAATTTTTCCATTCTAACTGTTAGCTCATTAAACAACAAATCTTTTTTCCCTTCAAGAAGTCTAATTATATCTTTTATATTTTTTTGGTAAGAGATTTTGTTAACAGCGCCCACGCAAGGCGCAGGGCAAAGACTTAGCGAATAAAATAAACAAGCAGTCCTTGGCATTCTTATGCAACTTCTGTATGGAAAAACCCTTCTTATATGAGAAAGGGCTTTTTTAAGTAGTTTAACATTGGTGTATGGTCCAAAGTATCTGACTTTGTCATTCTTTCTTTTTCGAGTTATAAAAATCCTTGGAAAATCCTCATATGTTGTTACCTTAACAAAGGGATAACCCTTGTCATCCTTTAGGGCAACATTATACCTAGGCTTTTTCTCCTTTATAAGACTATTTTCTAAAAGTAGCGCCTCAGCCTCAGATGAGGTTTTTATGTAATCAACATCATAGGTATTTGAGATTAAAACCCCTATTCGCGGTGAGAAGACAGGCTTTTTTTGGAAGTAAGAAGAAACTCTTTTTTTGATGGACTGCGCCTTACCCACATATATAACCTCGCTAGATTTATCCTTCATCAGATAAACTCCGGGCGAGTCAGGTAATCTCTTTAGGATTTCCTTGATATCCATTTTAAAATCCTTCTGGTTTCCTCTACCCTCAAGATAAGGCAGAGTATAAAAAATATGGCTATGGAAATAAAAATTGTGGTTAATAAAATAGCAAATCTCTCCATTGTCCCTGTGCTTAGATATAGCATATTTAATTTATTGAATATTACCAAGGTTATTATGCCCATAATTAACGAGGCAGTGAATATCTTCATAAAACTCCTCAAAATCCTTGTGCCTTCAATCCTCTGAAGCCGCTTGCGTAAAATACTTATTAATATAAAAAAATTTACGGAGGCAGAGATAGAGGTTGCAAGCGCAAGCCCGCCTATCTTAAAAGGCCACATAAGTAGAAGATTTAAAATTACATTTAAAATAAGGCAGAGGCCTGCTATCTTAACCGGCGTCTTTGTATCCTGCATAGAATAAAAACAACTTGTCAATATTTTAACACCGGAATAGGCAAATAGGCCGAATGTGTAATAAAA
>VGKN01000223.1 GCA_016867055.1 Candidatus Omnitrophota bacterium | reverse complement strand
TCGGTTTATAAATTTTTATGGTTGCCTCATCTTCTATCAAAGCCACAACTTGATCATTTGGATTAGCGGTAGATTGAATTTTAATCAATGTTAGGTCTCCATCATCAATTCCGGCAGAATTCATTGAGTCGCCAACAGCCCTTAGGAAAAAAAAGTCTTGAGGGTTGCCTCTAAGCCAGTTCTTGTCAACTGATATGTAGCCTTCGATGTTTTCTTGAGCCAAAAGGGGTTTTCCGCAAGCAACTGCTCCTATAAGTGGAATTCCTACAACTTTCTTTTCCTGACTAGCAAGCTCGATTCCTCTGGGTTCGCCTCTTTTTCTCCGAATATACCCTTTCTCCTCAAGTTTATTTATTAAATGAGTTACTGAATTTATATATTTGAGTCTTAACAATTCCCTTAGCTCACCAAGAGTAGGCGGTTTGCCTGTCTTCTTAATAGTTTCTTTTATTAGAAATAGTGCTTGTTTTTGCTTGGGCGAAAGATTTCCTATCATGTTACAACAAGCATACAACTAATTTGTAACTTTGTCAAGAGGGAATCTTTGTGTCAAAAGATATCAAGTGGTTCATGCCCACTTTCTTTAGCCTATTGACACATTCTTTTGCAGATGTATAATGTTGTAGAAGGTTAATATGCAGGGAGATTATGTTACAATTAAGGTGGCGGCAGAGATTTTTGGAGTAAGTCCAATGACTCTTAGGAGGTGGGACAAGAAGGGAAAACTTAAAGCGCTTCGCCATCGTTTTAATAACTATAGAGTTTATAGAAAAAGGGATATTTTAAGTATTAGAAGAAGTCTCGCGAGGAAAAGGAGTTAAAAAAATGAATAGAAATATGATGAAGAAAAATACACTGAGAGAAAAAAAGGAAAAATTTTTGGAAGAAATAAGGGGCAGAAACCCGAATAGTATGAATAAATACAAAAGGGTGGCGCTGTCTCCAATAAGATATGCTGGTGGGAAAAGCTTAGCTGTTGGTTATGTCATTGAACTATTACCAGATAATGTAAAGAGGGTCATTTCTCCCTTCTTTGGCGGTGGCTCTATTGAAATAGCTATGAGTAAATATCTTGGTCTTAAGGTCGTTGGTTATGATATCTTCGATATATTGATGAATTATTGGAAATTCCAAATCAGGAATCCGGAACTTTTATATAAAGAACTTAAAAAACTAAAACCTAATAAGAAAACCTTTAATAGAATCAGGCTAGCATTAAAAGATCATTGGGATAGGAAAATTAAGTTAGACTCTCTAACATTAGCAGTCTATTTTTTCTTTAATTTTAATCTCTCTTATGGTCCTGGATTTTTGGGTTGGACTTCAAAAATATATCTAGACGAAGAAAGATATAGAAAAATGATAGAAAAAGTAAGAGATTTCAGCCCAAAAAATTTGGAAGTAGGATGTGCGAGTTTCGAGGAAATATTTAAAAAATATCCTAATGATTTTTTCTATTGTGACCCACCATATTATATTGGCGAAGATTCAAAAATGTTTAAGGGAATTTATCCCATGAGAAACATACCCATTCACCACAAGGGATTTAAACACGAACTCTTGAGGGACTTATTAAAAAAACATAGAGGAGGATTTATTCTATCCTATACTAATTGTCCCACAACAAGAGAATGGTATAAAGAGTTTAAGAAATTTTTTCCAAGATGGCAATATACCATGGGCCAGGGAGAAACAAGAATAGGGAAAAACAGAAGAGCAAAAAATGGTAATCACATCAAGAATTCTCACGAAATGATTGTCTTTAACCCGCCTAAAATAGCGTTATAGCGTAAGAGAGTCTATGGCTTTTCCACATGTATAAAGATTTGGGTTCAATTTTTCTATTTTTGGTATTTCTTTCTCCAGCAGATCAACGGCTCTCAACTTCAACATGTTAAAAAGCATGCTTGGATATTTCCCGTCATCTGTTGTTCTAACCTCAATTTCACCAATAATTCTGTCATTATATTTGAACACTACTTTTTGGAATGTGCTGTTGTTTTCCACAGAAAGAACTTTTGTAAAAACTTTGCTTATTTCGTTTCGATCATAGATATAAAATGTGTCCTCATGATAAATTACAAAGTAATCTACTTTTTTCTCAAAAAACGCTTTGTCTAAAAAATTATATTTTTTTCTGTAACTCGTTAGGTATTTCCTTAACTCTTTCATGTAAGGGATAATTTTTGATTTAGTTCTTTCCTTTTGCCTTTGATAATCATCATAATCTTTAGGATAAGATTTTAGAATCTTAACAAAAATATCCCTCCCATAAAATCCAGTATTTTTTTTAAACTTACTGGCTTTGTGCAGAAAAATTTGCCATTTTCCTTTTCTACCCTCTCCTCCTTTAATTTCTCCTCCTCCCTTAAGGGAGTGGATTTTACCACGAGAATCCATAACATCGGCTTTTCTCGGTCCTTTAATAACTTTCCCACCAATTAGGGTAGCATAAATATATTCTTTTTTATGCCCTCTTGTTTTAACTCTTCTTGCCTTTTCCGAGCTCATTCCATGAGGTTTTATGGGCTTTTCGCCCGTAATCAATGGCTTCTCTTCAATCTGATAATTATTTTTTGTCATAGTTTTTAAATTAATTTTTTATCTTTTAAGCTTAAGTATCTATTTCCCCCGATTATAATATGGTCCAAAACTTCTATGTTGATTATTTTACTGGCTTTAATAATTTGTTCAGTAACTTGAATATCGTCATCTGATGGTTGGGGGTCGCCTGAAGGATGATTATGCGCTAAAATAATTGCTGCCGCAGAATATTCAATAGCTGGTTGGAAAACTTCTCGGGGGTGAACTAGATTTGTGGTTAACGTACCCAAAGAAATTATTTCATCATGAATTAGTTTGTTTCTGGAGTTTAAATGTAATCCGCGGAATTGCTCTTTTTTAAGTTTTTCCATTTTGTCTTTGAGGTAGTTATATGTATCTTCCGAGTCGTGCATATAAATTTCTTCCCCATCTTTCTTAAAAAATCTTCTGCCTAATTCAAAACAGGCCACAATTTGGCAGGCTTTTACTTTCGGGATTTCCAATTCTCTTATTAATTTTTCAACGTTTTTCTCGACAATAATTGCTTTCGGGCCGTATTCTTTTAAAATTCGATTTGATAACTCTAAAACATCTTCACAATAACTTTTTGTTCGCAAACCTGTATTTAAAATTACGGCCAAAAGCTCTGGATCGGTGAGGGCATCGGGGCCATCTTTTATTAATCTTTCCCTTGGTCTCTCCTCTGTTGGTATTTCTTTTATCTTATATATTTGCTTCATGTTGTTTTGTCATTTTGTTTGAATTTTACCACTCCTAAATCTAGTTTGCCATGAGGAATTTAGGAATGCAGATCTTTTCCAGACGACTCGGGAAGTGGACTAGGTTAGGACTTAGGGTAAGACAACTTGCCTAAGAGTGGGAAAAATCTAGATTTGACAAGGGGCGGAGGATATTCAATTTCCTTTCCCCCAAAACTATTTTTAAAGTGGGAAAATCCTTGCCAGGATTTAAGGGGAAATCGTTCGTCGTAGATTCCTTCGAAATCGAAGAAAAAACAACCCTTCCTTTTTGCCAGC
>VGKN01000222.1 GCA_016867055.1 Candidatus Omnitrophota bacterium | reverse complement strand
CAAGGTTGGGAGTTAATGCTGTTGCCCTGAGATTTCTTAATTTTTTATCCGCCAATACAATTAAAGTCAAGATTGAAAATTTTTATTTGACATTGCCTCATCCTGCCAATTTCGCCCTCCATAAATTAATTATCTTTCAAAGAAGGGCTATAAAAGATAAATCTTTAAAGGATAGGAATGCTGCTGTTGAGATTTTAAAAGTTTTAATCAGTAAGGGCGAAGCGGATATTATAAAGAAGGTTTTTAATTCGCTTATCTTAAAGTGGCAAAAGAAAATTATCAAGGGATTAGAAACAGCTAAAGAAGAAGAAATATTGAGGATTTTAAAGGAATAAATCTATTTTTCAACATGTTTTAGATAGAAGCAAAATTGCTTTTTTGGTAATGATTAAGTATAATTTGAAATCTATGAAGGTTAAGATTATTCTTATATTTCTTATCGGAGTTATCCTTTCTGGCTGTGCCACGGTTTATAATCCAGCAACAGGAAGAGAGGAGTTAATATTTATTGACACGCCGCAAGAAGTGGCAATTGGAAACAGGGTTGCCTATCAGGTAGAGCGCCAGTATAGGATTTCGCAAGACCCTGCGTTAAACGAACGGCTCAATATAATAGGCAAGAATATAGCACAGGTATGCGAAAGGCAGGATGTTAAATACCGCTTTTTTGTGATACGTGAAAAGGAGATAAATGCCTTTTCAATTCCCGGAGGTTATGTTTATGTAAACTCAGGTCTTATGGAAAAAAACTCTGACGATGAACTTGCAGGTGTGCTTGCCCATGAGATAGCACATGTGGCGGCAAGGCACAGCATAAAAAAGATGCAGGCGGTAATGGGTTATAATTTACTGATGAGTCTTGCCTTTAGCCATAGCGAGGCAGTAGAGGTAGAAAGAACGGTTGGCATAGCGATGAATCTCGTTTCCTTAGGATACGAAAGGGAGGATGAGAAAGAGGCAGATAGACTTGCTGTGCGATATACATATAAGGCAGGCTATGACCCCTATGCGATAATTACTATGTTAGAGAAACTTCAGAAGCTTGAAAGGGAAGACCCCTTATCAACGGTGGTTTTCTTAAGGAGCCATCCACCTGCAAAAGAGCGTATCAGTATAGTTGAGCAAGAACTGGCTAATCTCTCAATCCCTCAAGAAGGGATTAAGAGAATGCCAAATTCTGAAGGGATACAGCCGAAGGAAAAATTCTGCCCCGAATGCGGGGAATATTATCCAAATAAAAGCAGTTTTTGCATCAAAGATGGAACCAAATTAAAATATACGAAATGATATCAAAACGCACCGTTATAATCACAAATCTCAGGAATTCACCCATTAGAAACATTGTTATATTTTTATCTATAATAATGTTTGTAGTAGTCTTATTGATTTTAATAGGCATAGTCGGTATCTTTGCCTCGGTCTTTTTTGGCGCCTTGGGCATTTTGTTTCTGGCAAAGAGTAAAATAAAAAGATTTCTTGGTAAAAAACCGCATTCCACCTTGAAAGCAAAATCAGATTCTGATTTCATTGAGTTAAAAAAGGACAATTTTAAAATATGCAAGTAGATAGTTTGTATTTTCATATACCCTATAAAACCCTTATGGAAAATCTGGATTTTATATTGCAGAATTTAATTAACTGTGAGATATTTTTTGATGTAGCAGCATTAGACGCCTGCAAAAGAGAGAATATCTCCCTTATAAATTCTACATTTGAGAAATATGGGATTTCAAAGATACTCCATGGCCCTTTTATGGATTTAAATCTTGGTAGTCTTGATCCGGTTATAAGGGAGGCGACTTACAGGAGATACGAGCAGACCCTCGAGTTATGCAGGAGTCTTAATGCGGATAGGGTGGTTTTCCATTCTAGCTTTTTTCCGATATATTATGAAGGTTATCTAAAGAAATGGCTAAAGAATGCGGCCAGTGGTTGGGAGAGACTCCTTAATAAGGCAAGAAACTACGGGGTGACTATTCTTATAGAGAATTCCATAGATAAAACGCCAAAGGCTATTCTTGGGTTACTCGGCGAGATAAAGGATGAAAACTTTAAGGCTTGCTTTGACTTTGGGCATTATTATATATTTGGAGAAAAAAACGGTATGGAATATATAAAGGAATACCCAAGAGAATCTATTGGAGAGGTACATCTCTCTGATAATAACAGTAAGATTGACCAGCACCTGGCTCTGGGCAAGGGTATACTTCCCATACTAAGTTTTTTTAATGTGCTTAACGAGCTTTCTATAAAGCCCGTAATTACAGTAGAGCCTCATTCAATTAAGGATATATTGGTAAGCCGAAAGTATCTAAAGGCAAATAGACTGATATAATAAAATCCAAATATCAAAGTTTGATATAACAAATCCCTTGCTTAAACATACTTGAAATTTTAGTAAAATTTCAAGTATAGCTTCGGGATTAATTCCGACATACAAGTTACCTCGTCCTTAGGACTCCGTAACTTGTGTCGTCATTAAGGAGAGATAACCATGGTTACATTTGATGAATTTAAGAAATTAGATATAAGGGTGGCAAAGGTTCTTGAAGTTGAAGACCATCCGAATGCGGATAAGTTGTATGTTCTAAGGATAGATACAGGCACAGATACGCGCACAATTGTAGCAGGCATAAGAAACTTTTATAAAAAGGAAGAGCTTTTGGGAAGGAATATAGTGGTTATTACAAATCTTGAGCCTGCAACGATAAGGGGTGTTCAGAGTAATGGAATGCTTCTTGCGGCATCTGATAAAAACGGCATATGTATTTTAACACCTGATAAAAACCCGCTGCCCGGAAGTAAGATATCTTAAACGTTTCTTTACTGTCGTCTGTTATCTGTCTTCTGATATCTAAGTGATATGGACGCCTATATTGATATAGAGACTTCCTATGAGATGGAGATAACAGTTATAGGTATTTATCTCTCAAACAGAAGATTTAAGCAGTTTATCGGAAGCCAATTAACAAGGGATTCCATCCTCAATAGTCTAAAAGGCGTAAAGAGGATTTTTACCTATAATGGAGACAGGTTTGATATTCCGATGATTAGAAGGGTATTTGATGTAGACCTGACAACAGAATTTGAATGTTTTGACCTTATGCGGGAATGCCACAGAAAAAAATTATACGGCGGTCTAAAAGGTGTTGAAAGAATACTTGGCATAAGGCGTAAGACCGAAGGCATAGATGGCTATCAGGCAATGAGGTTGTGGCATGAATATAAGGAATATGGAAATAATAGAGCGCTTAAGGTTTTATTAATGT
Source organism: Candidatus Omnitrophota bacterium (assembly GCA_016867055.1). The sequence continues at coordinate 328 of VGKN01000222.1, read as the reverse complement.
ATAATAAGGAAGACACGGTAAATTTGTGCAGGATAAAGCAACTTATTTTAAAAAGATATGGCAAAGAAGGTATTGCAACCTGATACAGCGCTATATCCCTGCCCGGTAGTGCTGGTAAGTGTAACGGATTCAAAGGGCAGGGCAAATTGTATGACCGCCTCCTGGTGTGGTATTGTATGTTCAAACCCACCCTTGATTTCGGTGTCAATCAGACCCAAAAGACTTACAGGTGAAATGATTAAGGAGGTAAGGGAGTTTGTAATAAATATACCGAGGACGTCTCTGGTAAAGGAGGTTGATCTCGCAGGCATTCTATCCGGCAGAAGCA
>VGKN01000221.1 GCA_016867055.1 Candidatus Omnitrophota bacterium | reverse complement strand
TAAAATGGTAACAGGTCCTTTTTATTGTCAAAGCCTTGCTTTTTTATCCTTTTATAGCCAATAAGGCCGAGCTTTTCCGGTTTGGGATACCAGAGTTCCTTATCGGCAAACCTTGCTTTATCACCAAGTCTCTTCTTAAGTAAATCCTTTATAATAAGGAGTCCATCTCCTAAAAATATTGTTTGTCCTTTAATCTTAGATATCAACTCCTCTACCTTAAGAAGTTGATATTTTGATATTGGTTTTAAGGTTTCACCTATCCGCCTGAAAAGGCAAAAATAAAAATTATTCTTTTTTGCATCCAGTACTGTGCATATATCTAGATTTGAATAGTTCAGATTTGCTGCAATAACCTCAAGGCTCTTTATCAACTTTATGCCTTTTTTATAAACAGATAAAAAACCCTTTACAGTTGCCACACCTATCCTTAAGCCTGTAAATGAGCCCGGTCCGATATCCAGAACAAAGCCATCCAACATATCAAAAGAAAAACCTGAAAGATTTAGCATCTCCTTAATCCTCGGAATCAAAACCGAGGCATGCGTTCTATCTAACCTATTGACTAAACTAGCCTTTACTGTCTCGTCCTCTAAAACAGCTAGCCCCAAAAAATCACAGGAGGTATCTATTGCAAGCAATTTCATATTCCCTATTCCTCAAGTTAATTTATAATTCAGCCTTTAACATTTTTTAAAATCTCAAAAACAATCCCAATTTCATCTTCATAAAGAATCTTAAAATAAGAGGCGTCTCTCTTAATCTGACCATATAACGCATTGTCATTTCTTGTGTATCCATAATTAACCTTAAATACCTCCCTTAATACCCTATGAGGATTATTTATATTGCCCTTTCTTAAATCCTCATAGATTCTAAATTCCATTGGATAGCGATAGAACATATATACTGGGTCACAAGATACAAGATAACTATTCTTGGGGTTTAAGCAGATGAAATATGAGGAATCGGTAGCATATGCATGATATACAGTTTCTCCCTCGGGAATACATCTCCTCATCCAGCAGGCAACATTCTCATAGTGAGTATTAAGTCTCGTATAAATATTCATACTTCTGGCTAAGGCATTTATGCTATGAGGTAGGAATAGGATAATAATAACTGAATAAGTAAAAAAAATTTTATTTATACCCGGCAAAACATCTCTCCATTCTCTTTTGCCTATCCAATCGTTCAAATATGAGGCAGTAAAGATAAAGAATAAGACATTAGAGGTATACCAGAATCTATCACAGAAAAACGAAAAGATTAAATAAATACTGGCGCATGTCCACCATACATAAGTGGAAAAGCCTGCCTTTGTCCTGCCTAGAAACATCATCCAGATGATAACGTTAAGGGTAAAAAAAACGGCAAAATTATTGAGAAAGATAAATTTGCCGGATGAGGAAAAGAGTTCTGCTAAAGAAATCAGCCCTGAATTTATAATGATGTGGAATGTTACCAATATAACATTTAAATGAAAATTGACAAAATTATTGGGGAAGTTGGGGTGGATAAGGCAACCGAGTAAAGTTCCTATGATTGCCACATATATATTTCTTAAAAAAAACTCTTTTTTAATTAGGTACCTTAAGATTTCACAGATTATAGCAAAGATTATAACTATAATAAACGATAAATGGGAAATGGGGTATATCGTAGAGAGCACAAAAAGTTTTATCCATTTTTTATTGAGCATAAAGTATATCGCTAAGATCATCAAGATATGTGCTAGGATAACCCCCCTCAGCAGTAAAAAATGTAAAGAAAAAAATGAGGAAAGCAAGGGAAGAAACAGAAAGCAGGAAACTAAAAAGTTTGGCAGGTATTTTCTTAATATAAAGGTATAGGCAAGGATGAATAAAACATTATAAAAGATTACAGCGTATTTCCCTGCCAATATCATATTATCTGAAAAATACAAAAAGGGTATAATGAGAATGTGAAACAAGAAATCATTATCGGAGAAAAAATCCTTAAACACAGAGAATTGATTCCAGTGAAATTTGTAATGAGGCCCAAAATTTTTTAAAAAATTAGTAACTGCTATATGGTAATATCCATCAGCATCATAAAAGGTTTGCCATAAATATTGAAGATATACGAGGTATATAACGATAAGAAGAAAAGAAAAAGATAAAATGAAATTAGAGAACAATTTTTCTCTTGATAAATTTGACATAACCTTAAGCTGAAAAATTAAAAAGATTTAAATCTTTTTAACACAATCTTATACCGTCTGCCCTTAGGTATAAATCGTATAAGTCTTCTATTTTTACCAAGGTGCCTAAGTTCTATCCTTAAATAAGTGCTGGGCAGTATTTCCTCAATTCTGTCCGCCCATTCAATCACCGCAATCCCATTCTGCGAGAGGTATTCAGAAAATCCAGCAAGTTCTATCTCCAGTGGATTTTTTATCCTGTAGGCATCTATATGGTATATGGGAACTCTTAACTCATATTCCCTTATTATCACAAAGGTTGGGCTATTTATATTTGTATAGTCCTTTACCCCAAAGGCACCTGCTATGCCTTTTATAAAGGTAGTCTTTCCAGAACCTAATTCACCTACAAGTGCTAAGACATCCCCCCTTACAAGCATTGCACCAAGTTTTTTTGCAATAGAGACAGTTTTATTATGGGAATTGCTTATGATTTCCAAGTTCTTATCAGAAATGTTCATATCCAGCCTTTCTTAATTTCTTCCTGAGGCCATTTTTATCAATAAAGATTATGCCATACCTTTTTTGGGTAACATAACCTATCTTAGAGACTCTGGTCTTAAAAAGTGTATCCCTTTCTTTTATAAGCCTCTTAGCCTCTTTTGGGGACATACTAAACAATAATTCAAAATCCTCTCCCTCAAAAAGGGCATTATTTACGCCTTTACAATTTATGGATAATGGGATTAAATTTTCATAGATTACAGCCCCGACATTGCTCTCCTCTAATATATGATGCAAATCTAAAGACAGACCATCTGATATATCTATCATTGAATTTACCTTGAAATTTCTTACAAGCACCCTTGCCTCTTTTATCCTGGGTGTAAAATTAAGGTGCTTTCCGTATATAGAACCGCCCAGGGTTTCTGTTACGAATAAGACATCTCCTATTTTAGCGCCTGAGCGCAGAATAAGATTTTCCCTTTCCACCTCACCAATCAAGGCCACATCCACTACAAATTTATCTGAGCGATTTGTATCTCCTCCTACGACTGAAACATTAAATTTTTTTGCAATTGAATTAAGCCCCTTATAAAATTCATCCAAAAAACTTATGGGTAGGTCCTTTGGCACACCCAAAGAAACCGTGCAGAATTTAGGAATTCCAGCCATTGCCGCTATATCGCTGAGATTTACACCCAATGCCTTCCAGCCAATCTGAAAGCCGGAGGCGTTCTCCCTCTTAAAATGCACCTCTTCTATTAACATATCCGAGCAGAACAAAAGATATTTTGTTTTCGTATACCGCAATACTCCCGCATCATCTCCTATACCATATACTACATTTTTATCCTTATACCTTATAAATTTTCTTATCCTATTTATAAGATTAAACTCACCTATCTCGGATATCTTCTCCATCTCTAAAATTAATGTTTAATTAA
>VGKN01000220.1 GCA_016867055.1 Candidatus Omnitrophota bacterium | reverse complement strand
TGTTATGGAGGTAGAATATGCATTAAATTCTCCCCTTTCAAATAGGATTTGAATTATAGGTCTTCCTAACACCATAAGCCCGACCGAAGATGGAAGCATCACAAGAAATATCTGTCTTAGCGAAAAGGAGAGGGTTTTTCTAAGTTCATCTATATTGTTTGATGCAGCCTGAGCCGACATAGTAGGAAGCGCTGCCTGCGCCAAGGAGATACCAAATATAGCAAGCGGAAATTGGATAAGTCTGTTTGAATAATACAATGCGGCCACCCCACCTTCTCCAACTATACTGGATAAGGACGCAAGCATTGTGTCTATGAATACGTTGAGTTGATAAATACAAGAACCGATAAGCCTCGGTATAAGCAATATTCCCATACGCCTTGCCTCAAAAGGAATATTTAAGGAATTGAACTCTAGCCTCATCCCTTCTTTTATAAGTAGGATACTCTGAAGGAAGGATTGGATTAACCCCCCTAATAGCACGCCAAAGGCAAGTCCATATATAGGTCTTTCCAATAGGCGAAAAAAGAAAACAGTACCAGCGACCATAGAAATATTTATAATACCTTGGCCAAAAGAGGGGAGTGCAAAGTGCTTGCGGGTATTTAATACGCCTGTTGTAAATGCCACCAGGCCCATAAAGAAAATAAAAGGAAAAAGTATCTTGGTGAGCATAATAGTGATTTTTAACTTCTCTGGCTCTTTGATAAATCCAGGGGCAATAATTCTCACTATAAAAGGTGAAAGCAAAATTCCGAGAATAGTAACAAAGGTTAGTATTATAGAAATCACCTTAAATATAGAATTTACAAGATGCCAGAAGTCTTTATCTGTATGTCTTGTCTGGTATTCGCTTAGGACAGGAACTACTGCTGCATTAGTAGCTCCTTCTGCTACGAGGTCACGCAAGAGATTTGGGATTCTAAAACTTACCACAAATGCCTGAGCATATATGGCGGTTCCAAAGAATCTTGCTATCACTACGTCTCTTACAAACCCAAGAATTCTGCTTATAACAGTTCCCAAACTAATAATCCCTGCGGATTTGGCTATCTTGGTGTTTGTGCCCATAGTAAAGAATTCAATAACAGACGACGGAAAACAGATGACAGATAAAAAATTTTATTTCTGATTTCTGTTCTCTGTCGTCTGATATAGGTTGACAAATCATTATGGCTATGTTATATTCTGCCCACATATTATATAGAGATTTAAATAAAATTAAAAGGAGGAAATTAATGCCTATTCAGAAAGCTGCTTTTAAAAGTGTAAGAAAAGACAAGAAAAGACACCTGCGCAATATATCCATAAAATCAAGGCTAAAAACCCTCGCAAAAAAACTGGACTCACTTATTGAATTAAAAAGGATTGAGGATGCCAAAAAACTTTTTAGAGAATTGGTAAAGAATTTTGATAAGGCAGTTTCAAAAAAGATAATACATAAGAATACCGCTTCAAGGAAAAAATCCCGCCTCGCAAAAAGACTAAATAGACTTTTTGGCAAGTAGATATTAGGTTTGAGAGGATTTGGAAAACAATGTTGCTTAAATATATCCTTTGCAACATTAAACAAATTCTTTGGTCAGTAATCTAACGCTTAAAAGTTCATATCCTGTTTTTGGGGAAATCCTGCTTCGTTTAAGATTTAGGTCTAAGTCCAATAAAAATTTAAAAAATCTCTTTAACTCCTCTAACTTAAACTCTTTTGCCTGTTTGATAAAATCTGATGCAGTTTTTCGGTTTATCTTTAAAATCTGAAATATTTCATAATCCTCTTTTCCATTATCCAACAGGTTTTTTATTTTCAAAATCTGTTTAAAATTCCACAGTATCAAACCGAGAAGTTTGGGAGGATATTTTTCTATTTCAGTACTTATAGAACCAAGCGCCATAAGTGCCCCACTGGTATTTTTCTTAAATATTAAATCTATAAATTCAAAGGCGGTTTTTTGGATACCCCTTCCAAGCACATTTTCCACATCCTCTTTTTCTATAATGGATTTCCCTCCTGTATAAGTCATTACTTTCTCAAGTTCTTTTAAGATAACGGCAAGATTATTCCCGCAGTATTCTACAATTAACTCAAGCGCTTCCAACTCAATAGATGCGTTCAATTCCTTAAGCCTATTTTTAACCCATGTGAATAATTCCTCATCGGAGAGGGTATTAAATCTCTTTGAATAAGGAACCAAATCAGAAAACTCAGGTGGAACTTTTGATTTATTCAGTGAGAGGATAAGACAGGTATAAAGGTTTGGATTTTTACAATATCTTAACAGTAAATTAATCTGGTCTTCTTTTAAGCACTCCACATTATTTATTATCACAACCCTATATTGGCTTAAAAAAGATAGGGTGCTGGCAATATCTATCACTCTCTGGATATCTATATCCCTTGAGTCATAAATATTTAGATTAAAAGGAAGGTTTTTTTTATCTAAAAGAGGGCTTATGAATTTCTTGATAAAAATTCTTCTTTTTAACGCATCCTCTCCGTATAAGAGATAGATAGGCTTAAATTCTTTTACCAATCTTCAATAGTTCGGTTAACTATTCTTCTTGCAAGGTCCTCTATGGCATATGTTCTGGCCTCGGATTCTGTCCTTGCGCCTGAGCCAGAGGTAAAGTAACTCGTATCTCCTCCAAAATTCTGCTCTTCCCACATCACCGTTTCTTTCTTTCTGTCCTCAACCTTTACATCAGCCACTATAACAATACGTATTTCCTCTACTTCTCTTTCTGCATCATGGCGAAGGGGTTCGCGCCTGTAATCATTCAGTTTACCTGATATAACCAAATCTGCATCTTCTTCCTTGGCAACCTTTAGATTACCATCATTTATAAATCTGTTTATCAGTTCCTTAGTAAAATCTGTCTCTAATCTTGACTCGTATGTGTTATTTTCAAACGGCTTAACATAAATTGTCTTGATATAGCTCGGTAAAAGTCCCTTTGTGGAGTAACCGCATCCCGAGAGACCTACAACAGCCAGATATATTGTTAATATAAAAAATATTTTTTGTTTGCTCATCTTCTCCTTCTTGATTTCTTCTTCTCAATCATATTAAGATGTTCAAGAGCCTTTGCAGCCCATTTTGAATCAGGATACTTGTTCATAACATCTTTATAATAAATCTCTGCCGAGTTATATTGAGCCTGTTTTTCATAGAAAAGAGCTATCTTAAATAGACTCTCTGCCTCTTTTTCCCTTAATTTATTTATTGATTCTTTTGCCTCTTTCGCAGAATCGCTATCGGGATGCTCCTTCATAAATTCCTTAAACTCCTCAATAGCATCCTTTGTTATCTCCTGTGTATAGGGAGGTTTCAGGGAGGCTGTCTGGGAACATAGGGCTATCTGAAACCTTGCATCTGATATCAATTTACTATTTGGATAATCATCTATAACCCTCTGGAACGATTCCTTTGCTTCTTGATATCTCTCTAATTTTCTATAACACTCTCCAAGCCTAAAAAGTGCGAGGTCTCCAAATTCACCATAGGGAGAATTCTTCACAACATCCTGGAATATCTCAATGGCTTTATCCATAGCAGGAAGTATTTCTATACCCATAAGCTTTCGCCTTTTACCACTTAAAAACATCTCTCCTATCTTAAACTCACGCCCTACCACCTCTCTTACCTTCTCATA
>VGKN01000219.1 GCA_016867055.1 Candidatus Omnitrophota bacterium | reverse complement strand
ATTTAATTAATTATATTGAAGATTCTATTCAGAATGTAAGAGAAATCCTTGTGGACGAGAGTGTGACCCTTGAGGGCGAGGATACCGAGACAGTCAAGGCCTGCCTTGAGATATTGCGAGATACCTTAAACAATATTGTTTTAAATGAACTATTTGCTATCAGACTTACCCTAACAGACATTTTAGATAAGGGAAGGATTGATAATGAGCTATTATCTACAATTAAAAGAGCAATCACCCAAATGGATGAGGATTTAGCCCTGCTTATTAATCTATCAAGCCTGCCTATCAAGGTTTTTAGTGGAGCGGAAATAAAACTGATTGACCTTGACGTCCTTAGGGCAAAGGTATCTTCAACAGGGTTAGCAGAGTTATTAGATGATTTATTAGTAAAGATTAAGCCTGCTTTAGAGCGCATAAAAGAAGCGTCAGGAACAAAAGACGTGGCCGCTATTAAGCAGGAGGCAGACCTTCTACTTGGACATATCAACGAGGCGCAAGGTGATTATTTAAAAATAATGGGGATAGAAAGGGTTTTAGATTTAAGGGATTTTTCCGAAGTTATAGCCGACCTTGTTGGAAATCCCTTAAGCAATATAAAAAACTTCGCCCAATTACGCATTACTGGGCAATTAAAACCGCAACAGGTTAGTGAGTTGATAGGTAGTTTAGAGGACCAGCTTGTTAGGCTTGAAGGTGTAGCTAAATATCTAAGGCGGATTGCCGAGGATTCCCAGACTGACTCCATTTCTAAGGCTCAATATCAGCTTGCCCTTGCCTGTATGGAGCAGAAAAGATATTTTGATATGCACAGGGAACTTGAAAGGGCATATCGGTTGGCAATGTATGAGCTTGGCGAGGGAGATTTAGCGCCGCCAAAGGACGTTGAGATTTCTACCCTTCAGTATCTTATTCTTCTAAACCTTATCCTTTATCCTCAGAACTACCTTAAGATTCTTCCCCAGCTCCTAAATGAACTACTAATGTCACATCCCCAGTTTCCTGATGTAGATAAACTTGAGGGAATAACCTTGGATATTACAGATACAGGACTGCTCATGAGAATAGCAGACCTTTTAGGTGAAAAGCTGTTAGACATCCCAGCTAAGTTAGCTAAAAAAGAAGCACCCCCAGAAGGGCTAAAGAAAGTGGTTTCTCCAGAAGAGGGCATACCGCTTTTAATTAAGAAAATAGGCGAGTTAGTAGCTGCGAGTCATAAACCAATCGTTATCTTTATAGATGGTTCTCGGCAAATAGGTAAATCTACGCTTGCCAACTCAATGGGTAGTAGTTTATTCAACCGGGATGTAATTTATGCAGAGGACAAACTTTTAGTTCCTTCAACCCTTAGGGAAAACTGTATATATCTTATTCCAATGGCGAGCATCATTAGGTCAGACGCAAAAGAAAACTTTGAAATTTTTGGTTGTTCAGCGATAACAGTAATGCTTATTGATTTCCCATCGGTCTGGACAGCTCCAGAACATTTTATAGCCGATATCACGATACATTGGAAAGATAAAGAAACAGGTAATTATTTAGCAGATTTAGCTTGGTTAAAAGACCAGTTTGCTGCAACAAACGCGCCACCCACCCCAGTAACAGCCAGAGCTACTACTCCACCAGCTAAGCCGCCAGCGCCGCCTGCCCCCACGCCCACATCGTCACTTTCACCCGAAGCTGTGGCTAGAGAAATATCGAGATTTATTATAAGCGGCGGAGATAGACAAAATTTAAAAAGCAAAATTGAAAGTCTACCCTTTAATTCTTATGAAACATGGAATGAACTTTTTGCATCTATATATTCTAAACCTCTTAGCCCGCCCGAGGCAGTAGAATGGTATTATTTAGTTTCCAACATCATTTTTAAATATTTTAACCGCTCAGAAATTGACATAAGTATCTTGCAGGAATTACTTAAGATTTTTTCAGCAGAGGATTCAATAAGTAATGCATTAAGAATCAAAATATTCGAATCGTTACCATTGGAAGAAAGGCCATATCATATTTTGAAATATTTCGATGTACTTTTGCATAGATATCATCGGTCAACGCCAAAGAAATTTCCAGAAGAATTACTTGATCGTTTTTACACGCATTTAAGAGCAATCGACCCCAAACTGGAAGAACACTTTAGAAATTTAGTAGAATTAGGCGAAGCAGTTGCCAAAGTAGAAGAAAGCTCTATCTTTTTTGAGTATGAACGAAAAATTATTTTAGAACTAGCTCAGATTAACGAAATTATTAAAAAATATGGATTATGGTTAGCGATATTTTTTATAAAGGGCTTTGAATTTAAAGGTGGAAAACTTGAAGAGATAGTGGTTGTCCGCAAAAGGGATGTTACTGTGTACACTTTATATGCTGTAAGGGCAGGGAATAAGGATGTAAACAGTAACTTCATTAGAGATTGGGACTATCACGTAGCAGGCATCGGTGCAGAGGGTTGGATGGGGGTTAATAGTCCGAAAGACACAGTTGTGTTCACGGATACCGAGGATATGTTATCGAGTGAAGTTTTAGACGCTCTTAAAAAACCAGAAAGACATCCAATATTGGCACATTTATTAAGTAAAACAGAAGAAGAGATAGGTAATATATGCATACAAAATGATAGATTAAATATCGCAATTCATGAAGTAACGCATGAACTTGAAAGGAAAGAATTTGGATTTGATGAAACGAATTCAGACCAATGGGATTTAGAATCCCGCGCCTTTACTTGTGTAGTTGCCTATAGCGACGATCCGAAATTAGCATTATTTAATAACTATCAGAGACTTGCAGGAAAAATAAATATTGGCGGCAGACTTCCGCTTGAGGGTCCTCACGATTTTGGAATAGCTTATTTCTGGGGCGCAGTTGTTTCATATTTGATAACACAATGTAGTGATGAGTTGCAAAAGGCTTTTCCAGATACATATGAGGCTCTTAATAGATTGCCTGACGACTTACAGGATCCAGGTTTCTTAGACAAAGATTTTTATGCTCAGATTCAAGGGGGAAAACGCGATTTAGAACTGAATAAACAGATGTTAATCGTTGGAGTTAGTCTATGTTCCTATTGGGCTTATTATAATCAACATATGAAAAACATAATGGTTTTGTTGTCGAGGCTTTCTTCTGCGGAGATTTCAAAAATGGCTAGATGGATTTTAGAATTTAGTTTACGTTGTAGAGGGATTACGTTGGTAGAAAATCACCTTCTTTATGACAACCTTATTTTTGAAAGAGTTAGTAGTACTTATGATCACGTCGCCACCCCCACGCCAGCCCGACCCGTTAGGGATATAATTGCAGAATTGACAGGGGTTCTTTTAGTCCCGCACCAGAGATTGGTTACACTTATTGATGCGATAGCGTTGATAAAACTCACGCAAGATGTCTGTGGGGCGTATGAGGAGATTAAGAGGGTAACCAGGGGAAGGGAAACAGATATAAAGTTTCCTTCAGCCAGAGAGGTATGGAGCGTCCTGTATGAGACATCAAGGGTTATGCCCCTTAATTTAATTGCAGGGGTATTTGGCAATCTTGTTCCTATAGTTCTTAATCCTGCCGCCTATAGAGTGAGTATCGAACGCATCGGAGGTTTATTTATCACTTATTTTAAATTTTTCCAGTCTGTAAGTCAAAATCCTCAAAGTTACCAACGGCT
>VGKN01000218.1 GCA_016867055.1 Candidatus Omnitrophota bacterium | reverse complement strand
TCCACTTAGACCATAATAATTGTCTGGAGATAATCGCGATAAAAGGCAACCCCAAAGATGCTATAGAATTGGCTGACATCTTGAAATCTATCAAGGGAGTAAAACACGGTACCTTAAGTATGTCAAGCACCGGCAGAGATATCATTTAAGGATTATTATTTTTTTCCCACTTAGTAGCACGAATTTAAAAATAGTAATATGAATGAGGAGAATAAAATCTTAGAAGAAATCTTAAAGTCTATACAGAAGATAAAATATGGGGAGGTAGTAATTACAATTCATAATTCTAAAATAGTCCAGATAGAAAGGAGAGAGAAAAAGAGGTTTGATTTAAAGCCGACTATAAAAATAGAGGCAAAAGTTTAAATTTCTTTATTCCGACTGGATAACCAGAGGTAAAGAATAAAAAGAGAGGCAAGATATGAGGATTTTCTCTGGTATTCAGTTAAAATTTATTATTCTAATCTTTTCAATCTTAGGGGTGATTTTTAGTTATGGTAATATTTGTCGTGCAGATGAAGAAGCAATAAGGACCGAGATTACTGAATTGAAGACTAGGATTCAACAATTAGAAGAGAAACTCACACGACAGGAAGAAAAAACCAAAGGTATGGGAAAGATCGAAGAAGCGTTTGAAGGATTTTCTATTGGCGCAGGCGGCACGATGATTGTGCAGGGAATGGATAATGTCAATTATAATGGCGAAGGGCATACCTTAAAGGAATCCCGCGCTGATGGTTCGTATTCGACCGATATAACATTAACTAAGGAATTTAAAGAAGTCGGTGGCAGGGCCTTTCTGCATTTAGAGGCTGGACAAGGCGCAGGCTTAGAGGATAATCTTGTCCTTTACAGCAACGTCAACCGCGATGCCGGTGATAGCGAAGCCAAGGTTGAGGTTACCGAGTTCTGGTATGAACAGGGATTATTCAAGGATAGAGTAGCCTTGACGTTCGGTAAACTTGATCCTACCACTTATTTTGACCAGAGCGAAGTTGCTAATGACGAAACTACCCAATTCTTAGGTAGGATATTCCGTAATTCTCCTGCCGTTGAATTCCCGGATAATACCACGGGTATCCGCCTGGCTTATCTTCTGGTTGAATGGCTGGAATTAGGTTACGGCGTCTTTGACGGCAATAGCGATTGGGAGAAGATAGGAGACAATCTCTTTAATATCGGACATGCGCATTTTAAGACTAATTTCTTCGAACTTCCGGGCAATTACCGCTTCTACAGATGGAACAACAATGTGTATCATACAAAGTGGTCGGATACTGAAAAGACCAAAGAGGCTGCCTATGGTTTTGGCTTAAGCTTTGACCAGAAAGTAACCGATATCGTAACGCTCTTTACCCGCTACGGCTGGCAGAATCCGGAAGTCTACAATCCCGATATTATGGCAACTGGCGAATTGAATTACTCTCTTGAGCATTCCTGGAGCGCGGGCCTACAGATAGAAGGTAAGCCATGGGGAAGGGAAAAGGACGTGTTTGCGTTTGCAGTCGGCCAGGCTATCCCATCCGATGATTACAAGAAATACACAACCCAAATCACAGACCCAAGGGCAAAACCTGAAGGCCATCTGGAGGCGTATTATAGGATCCATGTCAATGACCATTTGTCGCTTAGCCCCGATTTCCAATACATCTGGAATCCCTTTGGTAAGGATGTGGCGGATGATACAAGCGGTATCTTTGTCGGGGGCATGAGAGCGCAGGTTGATTTTTAAAACTCGAAAAAGAAAGGAGGTAAGCAATGTGGTTAGTAACGACTTCTATTGCGGCAGCAGGTGCAACTTTAGCTAAGGTTGCCTTGCCTAAGAATCATAAGCTGGATTTTCTAGCTTTAATGCTATGGGGAGCAGCAATAATGATTCTTATTGACCATATATTAGGATATGAAGGTGGAAAGTTTTTGGAAAAGACGACAGATGGGGTGATTCAAAATGGCGCTATGCTAGGGATTGCAATGCTGGTGCCTGTGTTTGTGGTATGGGGGATTTCACTTTTAATCTCAAATTTAAAAAGGAGGTAAAAAATGGCTTGTTTTCTGGTTCCTACGGCTGCGGCAATAGTAACAACTGCTGTCGGAAAGAAGGTTCCTGAAAAATACCATATGAATTGGCTCAATTCAATGTTATGGGGCGGAGTAGTAATGTTAGCAGTCGAACATATCTCTCACGGAGAAATCGTTCTTTATCCGCCTTTCCTCACCGCTGGTCTCCCTGAAGTTTTACCAGAGATGTTGAGGGTTGGCGTTCCGATGACCCTATCTATTTTTCTGATATGGGGGGTAATGGTAACAGTAGCCGCGAGAGTGAGTAAGAGAGTACCGTATATAGAGACGTAATAAAAAACTACGTTAGTTCTGCTGTCTAAAAAATTAAATCAAGTGTTACGCAGTACCCTCAACTAACTTCTTTCGGTTTCTGAAAATTGGGCAAAAGATGTTATGTTGGGAGTAGTAATTACTGTGGGGACAATCTTAGCCTGGGCTGGGATTTTAGCCTTAGCAAAAAGAAACCCCTCATTAAGTACCTATCTAAGTGCTACAAAATAAAATATCTTTTTTCAAAAAGAGGGGCATCTTTCAAAAGAGTTAAAGGTGCCCCTTGTTTTTAAATCTTGGCGAAAAAGGGGAACGTTTCTATATTTGGGCAGTAAGTAAAATGTAAAAGTACTGAAAAGTAGAAATAAGTAATGTGTCCCCAGAATTTAAGAAGAAATAAGTAATGTGTCCCCAGAATTCCAGAATTCCAGAATTCCACCGAAGAAATAAGTAATGTGTCCCCAGAATTCAGAATTCCCCAGAATTCCCAGGGGGTAAGAATCTATCTTACCATTCCCGGTATGCATTCTGATTTAATCTTGACGTTTTGAAATTCTGTGTTATAATTTCAGAACAGAGAAGATATGTTGAAGAAACTATGATATAAAATTAAATAGGGTCCAGGGTATTTCTCTGGAGGAGCTTCTTGATGGTCGGGCCGCCATCTACACTAAATAGATGGCGGTTTTTATTTTGGGTTTACAAGGAGAAAAAATGAAAAGGATTCTATTATTTATTTTACCAATCTTGATTATTATCTCAGTGGTATTTGCTGCATTTGGTATATTTCAGGTGCGCTTTGAAGAAGAAAAATTAATGGATGATTTAAAAAGGAAAACTAGGGCAGTGGCAGAGAGCCTGGATTTATCCGCAAAACATGTTTTATTGAATAGTGACTTAAAAAATGCCCAGCGCCTTGTGGAGAGATTCCAGACAAGAGAAAGACTGCAGGGATGCGTTATATACGACAAAGAAGGCCAGATTTTAGCGCTGACAGAGCGGTTTTCTGAGTGGAGCCAGAAGGATAAACCGTATTTAAGAGAAATCTTAATAGGTAAAACCCCGCGCAGCAGTATAGAGAAATTCAAGCAGTATACCGTGTACAGTTATATCCTGCCTGTTTTAGATGATGAGAATAATATTTTAGGTTTAGTTGAGGTTATCTATGATACCTCCTATGTTTTTACTATATTAGCAGAATTGTGGAGGCGCCTGAGCGTCGCTCTTATTACCTTGGTGATATTAATAGTGCTTACAATGCTCCTAATACAAAGGCAGATATTTGTTTTGCCTATTCTGCGCCTTACGGAATGGTTTCAACATTTTCAAAGGGGCGAAATAGACAG
>VGKN01000217.1 GCA_016867055.1 Candidatus Omnitrophota bacterium | reverse complement strand
AGATTAGGAACTCCTTTAATAGTGCTTAATGGCGAAGTATTAACACTTAAGAAAGGGTGCAGCGTTAAAACAATAACAAAGTTCCTTGAAAATGCACAAGCGGCCAATATTCAGTTAAAGGTTGAAAATCTAAGTAGTAATAGCGTGCTTACAAAAGCCTTTCAGATTACAGTAACAACCGATGTTGGTTGTCAGATAGTAAGTGGGCTTATTAACGGAAATTCCAGTATAGGCCTTGCAAACAACCAGCTTACATTTAAGGAAGGATGCGACGTTGATACAATCTTGAAGGTGGTTAAGGAAGCAAGACAGCAGGGTGTAGAGTTTACAACAACAGTTGATGGTGATAAGATTGATGTAGTAAAAGGTGTATTATCTAGCCTTAGAGAAGAAGAAAATGCACAAGAGCTTAGAAACAGAAATAGATCGGTCATTGGACAAGTCCTGACATCTGCCACGCAAACTGGTGAAACACGAAACATTCAACGTATCTATGTGGATGGGGTAGACCTCACAGGCCAAATCAGGGGTGTTTTGTTATCAGAACTGCTAATGGGTAGTATAAAAATTGAAGGCGATACCATTCAAATTGGGAATGAGTCTATAAATAACGGCCTTGCCGTAAAGCAACTAACCACAATGATGAATATGGAGATAGTTTCTTTACATGCCTTGCTTCAAGTCGCAAGGGCTCAGAATGATAAAGCCAGAATAGATGAATTAATGGCAAGAAAGGCAAAGTTAGAAGGTATTAATAGAATAAATTTTGTAACGGATATAGGGATTACGCTTACAGTTACAAAGGAAGGAAAAGAACCTGGAACATTTACGCTTGGTAGGGCCGGGCAATCTATAACTGACGTTTTAACAACATTCAGCAATTGTGTTAAGGAAGGCTACAAGATAACCGCCTCTAATAGATTTGAAATCAGCAATGAACAGGAGTTGTTAGAGTATATGCTTTTAAATTTGGGCATAGCGGCAACAGATTTAGCGCTGGTATTAGAGTTTGGCTTAAAGACGAAAAAGATAGATGGAAAAGATGTGCTCATTGCTCCAGAACTTTATAAGGGTCAGAAGGAAGGCGCCCTTGAGGCAGGAGAGGTTCTTATAAAGGCAAAGTCACAAGAAGAGGCTCAGACAGGTATGGAACAGTTAGTGAATCACCTGCAACAGATGGGAACAGGGCTTGGAAAGACATTCGTTATATCAGGTGCCCTTCTGCCACTTGTAAGGGCTGTTAACGAGAGGTTGGGCAAGGCAACATTATTATTTGCTGATACAGGTGCAAATGTGCTTAACCTAAGAAATGAATTACTGCGGGTCTATGGTAGGACATTTGGAGATGTGCTGTATGTTGACCGCAGCACGAAGTCAGAGACACTGCAAGAGGCTATACAAGAAGGGAAAACAATAGTTATGACATACGGGGAGTTAGGGTTCCGCTACCTTGACGATAAGGCAAAGGTTAAAAATGGTGCCAAGGCTGGGGAAGGCACAATCCTTATGAATAATATGGGCGTTGTAATGAGCGATGAGGTTGATATGCTGGCATTTACCCCGCGTTCAATACTCTCTGGTGGAAGTATTAAAGATGATTTTACTGGTACTATTGGCAAGTGGTGGATTGAGTCCACAATTGACATTGCCGCAGTCGCAGCCGAGGAATGGCTTAAGCAAGCGATGGCTAAGGACGCTCAGCTTGCAACCTACGCTACAGTCCGCGAACAGGTAAACAATCTTTTAACCCTTATGGGAAATGGAGAAGAAATTACCTTTGATATGTTGCTTAATAAGCAGGTTGAGGTTGATGGAAAGATGGTCTCTATGGCTAATTTAATAGGAGATTTTATTTTGGTCTCCGCCAATGTCAGGTTAGCCAATGGTGTAAGAGTGCTAAATAATGTAACCCTAAATAAGTTAAAATCCGGCTTAGAGGGAATTGACACAGGGTCAATCTCGCAAGCCGACCTTAGAAAGTCCCTTGCCATGGCATATGTGCTGGCTGATAAGCTGCTAAAGGATAGGGTTAAGACAATGACTAAAACCAGCGAGGGCTACAGGGGCTTTAACGATACATTAACAGAGTTAATTAAAGTAAAGATAGCCGATAAGCAAAAGAAAGGCTGGAATGCAAACATATATAATGGGCTTATGGAGAAGGAATTAAAGGCAGAGGATATGATGCTTCAGGCTGCTAAGACGCTTCTTACCTGGACGCTTGGTGAGGAATATGATGTTAGCAAAGACGGAGAGATTTTACTGCGCTGCTCAGGTAGCCTTGCCGCTCTTATTCCTCCCGCAGGAACGCTTCAGGCAATAGAAGTTATACTTGGTATGCACGCCTTGAAGCCTGAGTATATTAAATCTGAGGTGTTGGAGACCAAAGGAAGAACGCGTAGCAACCTCCTATTTGGCCAAGGCGGTATGGGATTAGTGCTTAAAGAGGCATTTGGTGATGCTAAATACACCGACAAGGTATGCTCTCAGGGCATTACACGCCCGCTTGACGGCGACCCAGTAATGACCCACGCCCTTGATGCGATAAAGAACGCAGCCGGTGTGTTAGGTTTTTCAGGAACATATTCAGAGGCGGTAAGAACTGCCTTAGGATTCAAGTCAAAAGGAGATGGTACACCCTCAGTCCTTAAGAAGACGGGTGTATCAGATGGTAATGCTTTAAAGTACACGTTAGGAGATGCAAAGTATTGGGTTGATGCCAAATTGAAACTTAATAAAGAAGGCGCGCTAGTTATTGCAGAGAAGTTATCCTTAGGAAATGGCAAGGTCTTTGAAGAAAACACATCTGTTGATGAAATTATTACGAAAGCAAAGGAATTGGGTATTGCGAAGCCCAAGATAAGCAAAGACGGAACAACACTATCTTATGAAACAATAGCAGAGGCTAGTATAGAGTCCCCAGCTGATAACCTTTTTGAGCTATATCGTGGAATAGCCAATGGATTGTTAGATAATAACATGCAGGGGATAGTATGCTTCGCCAATGATACAGACGTTAAACTCTTCAAGTTATACCTTGGAATAATCCGCGACGAAGGTGGAAATAAACCGTTTGTGGCAGAAATGGATAAGGTGACAGGCATGGATTATTCTGGAAATAGCATTCATCAGGCTGAGTTTATAGAGGCAGCCACTTCTGCTGAGAGGGTAGATGCCATTGCAAAGTCAGGTGTTGCTAGGCTCATTATTGGCAACGCCGAGGTTCTAGGACGAGGCCTTGATATTAAGGCATGGTGTGGCTTGGATGAGAAGGGCAAGGTAGGATTTTACATCGTTGCCCCAGAGAGGATGTATGCCTCTGCCCTTACGCAGTGCATCGGTCGTGTCTTAGGAAAGCGATTTGGTATAAGAGAAGCTCTAGGAGTAGCAGGATACTACGATATTAATGTCCACCTTGTTACAGATGTGCAGAGCCTTGAAAATATGCTTCCTGCTGAATTAATAGAGAAATTTAAGGGCGCTGACTCATGGACAGCACAAAAGCTTAGAGATGTCCTAATTGAAGGTAGATTGCTTGATGAAACAGAAACAGAAACAATCAAGGAAAAGCTCGCCTTTGATGCTGGGGAGGATTTCGTTAAGGGCGCTGCCAAGAATATGGATGAGATAAGGGTGCAATTTGCAGAAAACGCTGAAATAGTGAAGAGATTTAGCGAAAATGA
>VGKN01000216.1 GCA_016867055.1 Candidatus Omnitrophota bacterium | reverse complement strand
GAACTCCCAATATTTTCTGTCCAGTATCACCCAGAGGCAGGTCCCGGACCAAATGATGCTTCTTACATTTTCAAGAGGTTCAGGGAGATGATAGAGAGTTTTAAATAAATGGAATTAGACTTTCAGAGTATATTTAAGGAGCTAAATAAACGAAAAATTGATTACCTTGTGGCAGGAGGACTGGCAGTCAATTTCCATGGTGTTCCAAGAATGACTTATGATATCGATCTAATAATACTTCTTCAATCAGAAAATATCAGCAAATTGGTAGCGAAGCTTACCAATTGGGGCTACCGTCCAAAGATACCAATTAATCCAGTGGATATTTCAGATGAGACAAAAAGGAACTCCTGGATACAAGAAAAAGGTATGAAGGCAGTAAATTTTTACAGCGAGAAATTGCCTATCGGGGAAATTGACATTATCATTGATTCACCAATTCCTTATAGTGAATTGAAAAATAGATCTGTTATGATTGAGCTTGGGGGAGAAAAAATCCCCACTGTCTCAATCCACGACCTTATAAAGCTCAAGCAGAGGTCGGGCCGCAAACAGGATATTGCGGATGTGGAATATCTGAAGATGATTTTGGAGAGAAAATGAAAAAGAAGGGAGAAGGATTCACCCCGTTAGAGAAAGCCACTGACAAAGTCGGCGGTAAAAAAATAATCGATGACAGTGTTTCAATGCCTGTTAGAGAGAATTCTCTAACGGGGTTCACTTATACTGTAAGCAAAGAACAATTAGATGACTATCGTAAATGGCCTATAGAACGCCGGCTGAAATGGCTTTTTTATGGTAATAAGATGAGGAGATTTCTTCCTAAAAAAACAATTGAAATTCAGGAGTTGTTTCGTAATGGAAAGATATAAGGTAAACAGACCGAATTCGGCAGATTCTTTGAAGCGTAAAGTAGTTAAAGCTTTGAAATTACAAGGATTTAAGATAAATCTTCATGTTAGACCTGCTGGTACTATTAGAGTTCTAGAAAATAGAGATGCATGAGGGCAAGATGTTCTGGAGTGATGAGGAAAGGTTGAATATGCTGGCTTTATTGTTGGAAAATTTGAGTATTGACCATGCTGTCTGTTTGGGTGACCC
Source organism: Candidatus Omnitrophota bacterium (assembly GCA_016867055.1). The sequence continues at coordinate 2,592 of VGKN01000216.1, read as the reverse complement.
CAGAGTATGGCGCGAGGCTATTGCAAAACTGGGGGAATAAAACCGTGGCTAAAAAGAACAAGAAAAAAATCGCCAAAAGGCGTGCTAAATCTAACCAAATAAAAAGTAGAAAGAAAAAATTGCGGCTTGTTAAATCTCGCCGTGAGCCTGATGTACAGGTGATGTATAGACCAGGAATTGCTGATATGGGAGCACCTCCGGGGTTTCGTGCTATTAACATGTCTCAGGCTGTGCTGGAGTATGGGAAACCCCTTGAACAATATGTCAAAATGGATAGCAAAGACGGGCTTAATATTTCAATGCAAAGTGCTATGCTCCTCTGGAATTACGCCAACTCTGTTCAACGTGGAGAGGAAGATGAAAAGGAGGGGAAGGATATTATTGATATATTGAAGAGAACATTCAAGCTGGAGTATAGCGAAGCTCATGACCTGGTTAAAAGGATGGTTGAGCGATTTGATTATCTATTCCCTCTTGATAAACAGCCAAAGGAAAGATTTGGTCCGTTTATGTTTATAAGAAAAGAGATAAGTACAATAATAAGACCCTTTGATTACAGCACATTAAAGCCTTCTAATGAGATTATTCCACCAGACGAAAAAGACAGAGAACTAATAGAAAGGATAAACAAACTGGACAGTTATGTCAAAGCAGAAGCCGATTATGAAGAATATGAAAATCTGTTGCTTGAACTTAAAGAGGAATGTATGGAACGGTTTAAAAAATGGCTTGCTGACAAAAGGTTATCAGAAGAAATCATATCCCTATATGATTGCATAAACATATATTTTGATTTCATCTATGGATATATGCATGACGATATAGCATTGTTAAAATCAGTGCCGTCAATTTATTTTGAAGAGTTTTTCAAGGATTTTCTTTTACGAAAGATGTATGTTGAACCGAACGAATATGTATATTGGCCTCCAGCACTTAAGTTATTTTACAAGTTTTTACACGAGAAGAATTACCTTGAAAACCCTGACAATTTTATTAAGGAGATTGATTACATTGAGTTTCATTTTATAGAGGTTCTCAGGAAGCAATTTACATGAATCCCAAAAACCTTCTCAAAAAGGTAAGGAGACATCCAGGGATTGTAGGCATTGACCTTGTAAAAGAGGTTACCTCAAAAAGGGCATATTCCTGGAAAAAAGGAGTCTGGAAATGGCAACCATTAGAATTGTGGATTATATAATGATAAATCCGAAATCCGAAATTAAGAGGGTTGTTGTCTACGACTTTGGTGTCAAGCTCAGAATCCTGAGAAACCTTGTGCTGGGCCAGATGATGCAAGGTATATATTTAAGAGGTTCAGGGAGTTGATAGGGGGGAAGCAATGATAGATTTACTTGACACTACTGGTTTTCTTTGCTCAGAAGAAAAAACATCTTATGGTAAAAAACAGACTATAACACCTTACTTTTATGATGCCGAAAAAAAGATAGTGCTTTACAATGGTGACGCATTAAATTTATTAAAACGGATTCCTGATAAGTATATAGATCTTATTTTCGCTGATCCACCCTACTTTGGGAATCAATCAGGATTGCTAATAAAACGTAACGATGGACACGCCGAAACCTTTGACACTCAAAAGGCTCAATGGGCTTATTCCAAATCCCTTAACTACCAATTTGAATTCCATTATACATGGCTCAAAGAAGCCCAGCGTATTCTTAAAGAAGGTTCTACTATTTGGGTTACGGGAACTTACCATAGTATTGGGGTAATAAATGTTGTTCTTCATGACTTGGGTTTTAAGTTACTCAATGATATAATCCTGCACAAGAGAAATGCTCCTCCAAACTTTAAAGGTTCGTGCTTCAGGGCTGTTACTGAGACTATGCTGTGGGCAAAGAAGAATCCAAATGGGAAGACAAAATTTAATTATAAGATCATGAAGGAATTGAATGGTGGGGTTCAGATGAAAAATATCTGGGAATACTGGGCAGAGAAAAATCCTTTCCGCCATCCTGCCACAAAACAAAAGATTGTTTTGGAATATGTGCTACTATCTAAAGATTTAAATCAAATTAAGAAGTTCTTTGCGTTTTTTATCAGTCAAAATTACAGTTTCACAATTATAATTCGTACAAGCCTGACAAGAACAAATATTTTTTTTATAATTTGCATCGCCCACGAGGATTATATGAACTTTTTCCTTTTTAAGCATGTGATAATGAAAGGAGTCTCTTCTGGTGGCAGTTGGTACATGTGTAAACATATCAAAAGATTCACAGTCAGGCAATATTTTTATGTTTATGATATTTGATTCAGAAAGTAACTTAGAAGATATATTATGTTGCCCCCAATATGGCAGGATGTTTCTGCTATCTATTTTGAGAGTACCATTGATAGGGGTTAGAAGATTATTAAAGGTTTCTATTTTATGTCTCATTTTTGTAGTCAATTCATTACAAAAATCTTCAGAATTGTCAATCTTATCGCTAATACTATCTATTACATCAGAGAAGAAGAAAGTTTGGACACGGCTATTTTTATTGCCTATCCAGCCGCCTGCTTGTCCGTCAAGCAATAATTTTATCGCGATACCTTTTAGTGAAGTATTAGGAAAAAGAGGAAAGTCTT
>VGKN01000215.1 GCA_016867055.1 Candidatus Omnitrophota bacterium | reverse complement strand
ACCAGCTCAAGCAGCGAAGGCGTTACTTCAGAGGCAACTATTTCTGATATAGCCTCACCAGCGTCTTCCAATTTGTCGAACTTTGCAATCCCCATAGCTCTAAACTTCGGTAATCGCTTGAGCAGGAGCGTTGCTTCTACGATTATGCCAAGCGTTCCTTCAGAGCCAACAATAAGCCTATCAAGCTGATAACCTGATGCCTGTGCTCGTGTATCGGAACCAAAAGTGACCAAGTCACCGTTTGCCAGAACGACTTTCATTCCTAAAACATAATCCCGCATAGTACCATATTTAACTGCCCTAACCCCGGCGCCATTATTAGCAATCGTTCCGCCAATGGTTGCAATCCTGCCAGATTCCGGTGGCGAAGGAAACCAGAGGTCATAAGGTCGAAGAGCCTTGTTCAAATCGTCAATAACTACTCCTGGTTCAATCTTGCAGAGCATATCCTGAGGTCGTATCTCAAGGATTTTGTTCATTCCTCTTAAATCCATTACAATGCCACCGACTATAGGTACGGCATGTCCACTAGTGCCAGAACCAGCGCCTCTGGCAATGATTGGTACTAGCTCAGTATTGGCATAGCGCATGATTTCTTGAACTTCCTCTTTTGTTCCTGGCCTCACAACAACTGTAGGCATAGCCATATGAACAGATGAATCAGAGCCATAAACATAAAGGTCAGCAACATTATCTCTCACATTCTCTTCCCCAACTATGCTCTTAAGTTTCGCAACATTAACCCTTGTCATTGACATGTTTATATCTCCTGATGCCAAATGCAGCGCTCGTGGGTAAATAGTTTATCTTATCGTATGAGTAAACCTAAAAGTCGCTCTCTGTTTTAGACAAAATCCTAGTCTGCGTCTTAATTTAGCATTAAATGATTACTACCAAATCCCAAGTCATTATATTGGCATTATTACTTCTTATTTTCTGGTTATGCCGATATATTTAGCCTTGATTTCCTCATTATCTTTAATCTTATCGGGTGTAGACTCATAGACAATCATGCCCTTATTTATTACGTAGAAATAATCGGATACGCTTAGTGCCAGAGGGAAGTTCTGTTCCACCAATAAAATGGAAATGCCTGTCGCTTTAAGCTGGCAAATAATTTGACTCACCTGTTGAACAACTACGGGAGCTAATCCTTCTGATGGTTCATCCATTAAGAGCAAGTCGGGATTGGTCATTAAAGCCCGGGCAATGCACAACATCTGCTGTTCCCCACCGCTAAGGCGAGTACCCCCAACCTTGGCTCTAGCCTTGAGAGCAGGAAAGAAAGAATATACTTTATCCAAAGTCCAAGCTTCAGTCTTGCCCCCTGTTGTTGCTGCCATAGTGAGATTTTCCTCAACACTCAAGGAGGGGAAAACGCGTCTCCCTTGTGGAACTAACCCCATACCCATTCGGATGATTTTATAAGTTTCGAGATTAGTAATATTTTCACCCTTAAAAAATATCGTGCCTTGCCTTGGAGGAGCAAAACCAATAATTGAGCGAATAGTTGTTGTTTTTCCCATCCCATTACGGCCCATTAGAGCCACTACAGTTCCTTTCTTTACTTCCAAAGAAACGCCCTGCAGTATATAGCTTTCTCCGTAATAGGTGTGTATATCCTTAACCTCTAACATTGCCGCCAATCCGTTCCAAGGTAGATTTCCCTAACCATTGGGTCATCCTTGACCTTCTCGGGTCTACCATCAGCTATTATCTTTCCGTAGTGTAGTACTATAATCCGCTCAGCCACACCAAATACTAAGTCCATGTCATGAGCAACTAAGAGCACGGTGATATCTTTACCCAGCGTGCGAATCACTTTAGTAATATTTGCAGATTCAACACTTGTTAATCCACAGCTGGGTTCATCAAGCAACAGTAATTTTACCTCTGAAGCTACTGTAGTGAGCGCAATTTCCAGCCTTCGCTGCTCTCCGTATGATAGGTTATCCACTAGCTCATCCCTTTTCTCCGACAAAGCAGCAGTCTCCAGCGTTTCACAGGCTTTACCGCACAAATCATCATAGCTGGTAATATTACGTAACATTTCATAGCGGGATGGCTTGGTGCCGTGGAGAGCTAACAAAGCATTTTCAAACTCGGTAAGATTAAGGAAAAGGCTTGTGCGCTGGAAAGAGCGGCCTTGACCGGCATGAGCACGAAAATGAGTAGGTGTTTTTGTTATATCTTGTCCCTTAAAATATATATGCCCTGCTGTTGGGCATAGCTGTCCATTAATCAGGTTAAAGAGGGTGGTTTTCCCTGCCCCATTAGGTCCAATGATTGCTAAACGCTCACCAACTTCCACGCTGAAAGAAACATCGCTTACAGCTTGAACACCGCCGAATTCTTTAGTTAAGTGCTCAACTCTTAGTATTTCCATAACGCACCCCCACTTTTTTCCAAAGCCTCTCTAGATAGACTCCAACTCCAGCTCTGGCGAACATAACTGCCACTACAAAAATACTACCCAGTATTAAGGGCCAGCGCAGCCGCATGTGTATACTGGCAAAGTATTCTACAAATATCACAATCACAGCCCCGATGACCGGTCCGAAGAGGACTTTACTACCACCTATGATTGACATGACCATCGGCAGAAAGGAGGTTCCTACGGCAAAGTGAGACGGGTCTATAATTGTATTATGCCAGGCAAACATTGCCCCGGCAACTCCAGAAAACGCTGCGCTGATAATAAGGGCAATATATTTATAGCGCCAGGTATTGAAACCCAGAGCTTGCATTCTAGGTTCGCCTTCGCGAATACCTACTAAGGCATGCCCGAAAGGAGAATTTGTAATCCGATATAATAAGATGTAGCAGATAACAAAGCCGACAAGTATGAAATAATAGAAACTGGTAGTATCCAAAGCTAATCCGGGTATGTTTAAATCTGGATATATTACGCTGGGAATACCACGAACACCCCTTTCCCCGCCAACACCGATGACACTCATGAATCTCGCTTGCCAAGAAATGCTATAGAATAATTCACCGATCGCAAAGGTAAGCAGAAGGAAGTACATCCCTGTTGAACGTAATACAATAGGGCCAAGAAGAGCAGCCAGTACCACCGGAACCAGGATGGCAAGGGGCATGGCTATCCAAAAAGAGTCAATATGTAAATGATATTGTAGGAGGGCAACAGTATAACCGCCTGCTCCGAAGTAGACCCCGTGCCCCAGAGAAAGAAGCCCCAAATAGCCAAAGACAAGGTTGAAACCCATGGCAAAGATGGCAAAAATTAGGAACTTCGCCATCATCAGCCGAATGTCCATAGGCACGAAAGGCGGCAACGTAAGAAGAAGTATGACAGCAATGATAAGGGGCCCGAATCGTCCCAGTAGTATTCTGCTCGTCAGATGACTAACGCGTTCTACTTCATTTGGTAGACGACCAATACGTTGTATCCTATCCTTCTCCATTTACTGCACTTTTCTCCCTAGGAGGCCGCTGGGCTTGACAATCAAAATAACAATCATCACGATGTACATAGTAAACATTGCTAGGTCTGGGAATAATGCCTTGCCAAAGGCATCTATAACGCCTATCAGTAACGCCCCAGTTAGCGCTCCTTGTATTGAGCCTATGCCGCCAACGATGATAATAATTAAGGCAAATAGTAAAGTTTGGAGGCCCTGATATGTGTATACGCCCCACAATTGAGCTCCAACTACACCAGCAAACCCCGCTATGAATG
>VGKN01000214.1 GCA_016867055.1 Candidatus Omnitrophota bacterium | reverse complement strand
CCGTTAGAAAAAATAGGATATTTAAACTATGCGATTTCAGTTTTAAATTTTTAAATTTTCATCTTGGGTATCTCAAAGGATTAAAATCTTCTAACGGAGTGAATCTCTTAGAGATTATAGTCGTAGTTACCATCATTTTGATAATTGCAATCCTTGCCTTTCCCCAACTTACAAAACTTGTAGAGTACGGTAAAGCCAAAGAGGCATATGTGAATTTAGAGCTCATCCGCACAGGTGAAAAACTCTACTGGGTAGATAATAACTTTTACACAGGTAATATATCTAACTTAAGGATAGAAAATCCTAACACTGACCCTAATCGGGCATTTAATTATTCTATAACCTTTCCAATTTCTCCAGCAGTGGATGCAAATAACTTCACCGCTCAGGCGGTAAGAAGAAGCGGCCCCTATCAGGGAAATACATACACTATACAAAGTGACGGTGATATCACAGGGCCATAATTTATAGTTATGAGTGATGGGTTATAAGTTATAGGATTATTGAAAAGTTTAGAAGTTTTAATTGTCCACAAACTTTGAGGTTTTGGTCAATTATAATAATGAACTACTCAGATAATACAAACGATTAACCGTTTAGAGATTACAAAATAGAGAGTTGTTAATTTCTGAATTATGAATGAAAAAAAATAGATTCCAGCCTAATAAGAAATATCACCCACAGTCGCTAAAAGGCAACTTATCTCTAACGGGGTTTACCCTCCTTGAGGTTCTCATAATAGTTATAATAGTAGTAGTTCTTGCAATCTTAGCCTTTCCGCAATATGTAAAGACTGTAGAAAGAACCCGCGCCAAGGAGGCTGAGATAATATTAAGAACAATCCATGCAGCAGAAAAGATGTATAAGTATGACTATAACATCTTTACACCTGCAATGACAGATATAACCTGGGTTTATATAGAAGACCCCAACACAAACCCGAACAGGGGTTTTGATTACAATATATCCTCTGCTACCTCTAATAATTTCACTGCTAGGGCTACGAGAAGGGGAGGTCCTAATAGTGGTGAGATAATAACAATAGATGAAACAGGCGTAGCCGATACATCAGGTTTTAGCCCATAGAGATATAAAGTTTAAAACTAAAATGTCAAAAGGGGTGGTGGGTTTTACATTAATAGAGATTGTGATAACTGCGGTGGTTATTGCTATATTGAGCGCCATTATGATACCTCAGTATGTTAAATTTGTTGAAAAGGGAAGGGGAGAAGAGGCAAAACTTATGCTTAAATCCATAAGGGCTGCCGAGAAGATATATAAAGCCGACAATAACACCTATACTACTAATCTGAATAATCTCCAGTCCCATATTGGAGCCCCTAACTCAAACCCTAACAGAAGTTTTAACTATTCCATAACAAGTGCGGACTCCATTTCATTTACATCTAGGGCTACAAGAAGAACAGGTGTAAATTCAGGTGAGTACCTGACAATAGACCAGATAGGGACTATCAATCCCTCCGGCACAGATACGTGGAGTCCATAAAATAAAGTAACGAGTAATCAGTAACGAGTAATTACTCTTTTTACGTATTACACGTTACTCGTTAGGCGTTACATAATTGATAGGGGGTTGTAAAATGAGATTATTGATAAATAAATTCCGATTATATAAAAATTTGATTAAATCTATAGTTATTATATCTATATTCTTAATTCTTGGCATTTGTTTTGCGGATTCTATAACGCTAACTTCTTATTATCCTGCACCTTATGGAAATTATACAAAACTTGACACTGCCCAGATAAAATTTGGCACAGAGGTGACCTGGTCAGATGAGCAGCCATATCCAAAGATAGTAAACTCTCCAGCAAGCGATTACAATACTCTTTTAATCGTGGGTAAGGGTACTTCTCCTAACCGAACTATTAGGTTGTGGGATGACGTAACCATTGGTTCTAATACCAGCGATATCTGTAATGTTCTTGGTATACTTCGGCATAATGGTGTAACACATCCTGGGTGGGATTTTGCAGAATTTATTAAAACAGGTGATATTTCAACAGAGGCAGGCGATGTAGTTATTATTGACCCAAACAATGATGAGAGTGTTATAAAAACTGATATGGAATATAACAGCTCAGTTGCTGGCGTCATTTCAACCAATCCAAGTGATTGCGGTGGTTTTCTCAAAGATGAAAATGGGAATTTGTTATCAAAAGAAGATATGCATAGCAAGGGATATAGACCACTTACGTTAGCAGGAAGAGTTCCCTGCAAAGTAACTACAATAAACGGACCTATAAAAAGAGGGGATATATTAGTTACCAGTTCAAAACCTGGTTACGCTATGAAGGCAGAGGAAGATAAACTTAAATTGGGCACAATAGTTGGAAAGGCACTTCAAAATTTAGAAAACGGGGATGGGAAGATACTTATACTAATAAACGCGAATTAGAAAGGAGGCAGTAAATGACTACTTTCTTTATTATAATTGCACTACTAAGTGGTTTTTTTGGAGCCTTGCTTCTCTTTGTTCCAAAACTTTATTCTTCAATTGCAAAGAGCCTGACCAAGGTAATTACTACATTTGATGATGCAACCTTTAGATTTAAAGTTCCTATTGGAATACTTTTGGTTGTGATTAGTATCTTGACAATTTATATTATATATCTTCATAAGCAAACTGGCTTGGGGCAATAGGTACAAAATAGTAAACTCCGCTCCCCGCGCTAAAAGACGGGGCCTTATGGGGGCGGGGTAAATAGGAATTAGTCCCGAATGTAGTTACTACTTTTGCGTATCTTCGGGATCCCGAAGCGGTACTTTTGCAGATAGCTTCATTCGGGATAGATGGGAATTAGGGGATAAGCCCCTAATTCCTAATTACTATATCTAAATACATATTTTAATAAGCCCATCTAAAAATAGGTTTTTGGATGGGATTTTTATTTTATGATTGACAATATATTATAACTTGTTATACTTAAACACTATATAAAAAGAAATAATATTATGAGAAGTGATATTATAAAGAAGGGTATTGAAAGGACCCCCCATAGGGCGCTTTTATATGCCACCGGTCTTTCAAAAAAGGACCTAAATAAACCATTTATAGGTGTGGCGAGCTCTTTTACCGATTTGATACCCGGCCATATTGGAATGAAGGACTTGGAACGCTATATTGAGAGGGGGATTTGCTTTGCAGGCGGAGTGCCGTTTTTCTTTGGCGTGCCGGGTATATGCGATGGAATCGCAATGGGGCATTTAGGGATGTGCTATCCTTTAGCTTTACGGGAGATAGTGGCAGATACAATTGAGACAGTTGTCAATGCCCACAGCCTTGACGGCATTGTGTGTCTGACAAACTGTGATAAGATTACACCTGGAATGCTTATGGGTATAGCACGACTGAATGTGCCAGCAATTATAGTAACCGCAGGACCTATGCTTTCTGGAAGACTGCGCAAGAGAAAACTTGCCTTTGTGCATGATACATATGAGGCACTTGCCAGAGCAAAGAAGGGTGAGATTACTAAAGAGGAATTGTCCTGCCTTGAGATGGAGGCCTGCCCTGGTGTTGGTTCCTGTCAGGGTTTATATACCGCCAATACAATGGCTTGCATTAGCGAGGCAATGGGGATGTCTTTAGTTGGATGTGCAACCAGTTTAGCTAATTCTGCCAAGAAGAAAAGGATAGCCCAGGCGAGTGGCGAGCGCATTGTGGAGTTAGTTAAGAAA